>RFGQ01000055.1 GCA_003695865.1 Gemmatimonadota bacterium
GCCCGCGTGGCCCGCACCGCCCCCGGCCGCCCCGTCGTGGTGCGGACAGGGGCGAACGGCCCCTCCCAGCAGACCGTTGAGCAGCACGACGACCAGGCCGACCCGGGCCAGCCGTTCGCTCAGGGTCCGCTCGTGGGTCGTTCCGTTCATCCTCTCTCCCCGCCGGGCCCGTGCCGGGGCCCCACACAACCGCCTCCGATCGAGGTGCGGCCGCCTGACGGCGCAGGCGCCGGCTCCGGGCCATCATACCCCGCATGGCCGTGCCCTTCAACGCCCGCGGGCGCTGTGGGGTTCCCGCCACGGTGCCCTTGTGGCCGCCGCTCCGCGCGAGCATCATCCTCGCGCTCACGCGTGCGTCCGTCCCCTCCCACCCCCTCCTCGCATGGCGATCCGGATCCTCGTGACCGGCGGGACGTTCGACAAGGAATACGACGAGCTCCGCGGGGTGCTCTCGTTCCGCGAGACGCACGTGCCCGACATGCTGCGCCTGGGCCGCTGCCGCGTCGACGTGACCGTCGAGACCCTCATGATGATCGACTCGCTCGACATGAGCGACGAACAGCGGCAGGCCATCGCCGAGCGCTGCCGCGGGGTGCCGGAAGAGTGCATCGTGATCACGCACGGCACCGATACCATGGTCGACACCGCCCGCGTCGTGGCGCAGGCCGACGTGGGCAAGACCGTGGTGCTCACCGGCGCGATGATCCCCTACGCATTCGGCAGCTCGGACGGGATGTTCAACCTGGGCAGTGCGGTGAGCTTCGCCCAGGCGCTGCCACCCGGCGTGTACGTGGCCATGAACGGCCGCTGGTTCGACTGGAACAACGTGCGCAAGAACCGCGACACAGGTGTGTTCGAAGCCCTGCGGTGACCCGAACCGAAGCGAGGCGAGTGTGATGACGGCCACCCCTGAAGACCGCGCTGCGCTGATCGTGGACCGCCTGCTGGCCGTGAAGCCCGGCGAGCAGGTGGCGCTGGTGCTCGACCCAGAGAGCGAGACGGCGATGGTGCACGCGCTCGCCCGGGCCGTGGAAGACGCCGGAGCCGAGTACACGCTGCTCACCATCCCCGCGCGCGACACGGGCCGCAAGAACGACCTCACGCCGGTGGTCGAGCGCGGCCTCGAGGCGGCCGACGTGCTCATCGGCCTCACGCGCACCGGAGGCGCGCCCACCTACGCCAAGGCGGTCAAGGCGCTGTACCGCGCGGGCCGCCTGCGGGGCATGTCGATGGTGATGCGCAGCCTCGAGAACTTCACCTCGGGGGGCGCGCTTGCCGACTACGACCAGCTCCACGCCGAAGGAGTCCGCTTCGCGGAGCGCTGGCGCCGGGCCGAGCGCATCCGGGTCACGACGCCCGCCGGCACCGACCTCACGGCCGACGTCGCGGGCGAGGAGGTGATCGTCGAGTGCGGCTTCGCCACCGAGCCCGGCCAGGAAGCCGCCTTTTCGGACGGCGAGGTGAGCCAGATGCCCCGGGAAGGTACGGCCCGGGGCTCGATCGTGGTCGACGGCCCGATCGCCCACCTGGGGGGCGGCGAGACCGTCACGCTCAGGGTCGAGGGGGGCCGCGTGCGGGAAATCGAAGGTGATGGCGACCGGGCCCGGGCGCTCGCGGAGATCGTCTCGACCGTGCCTCACGCCGACAACATCGCCGAGATCGGTATCGGTCTGAATCCGGCCTGCCGGCGCAACGGCGATTTCGAGGAAGAGAAGAAGGCCCGCGGCCTCGTCCACATCGCCATCGGCGACAACGTCTTCTACGGCGGCACCGTACAGTGCGCCGTGCACATGGACATGGTGCTCTACCGGCCCTCCGTGTGGATGGACGACGAGCCGGTGGTGGTGGACGGACGGGTCACCGCGCTCGACGCCTCGGGCTGAGGGCCGGCTCAAGCTCGTCCCCCGCTCGGCCGATGCTCCGGGACGGAGATCCACGCCGCAGCGCGCTTCGGGCGCGCCGGCGCGGGATCCGGAGCACGCACGCAACGAGGACTTCATGCCCAAGCACCGCCGCAGGGGCGGGGCCGCCGCCCGGCGCGCCCCGAACGATCCGTCACGCACCCTGGCCGAGGCGCTCACGCTCTATTCGCGCGGAGACCTGGAACTGGCGGCCCAGCACTGCCGCCGCGTTCTAAAGGGCCGGCCGCGCAGCGCCGACGCGCTCAACATCCTGGGCGTCATCCACGCCCGCACGGGCTCCCCGGGCGAGGCGGTGAAGCTGCTCACCAGGGCCGCCCGCGAGGCGCCCGGACGCCCCGAGGTGCTCGTGAACCTGGGGCTGGCGCTCGAGGCGCTGGGGCGCCATCCCGAGGCCGAGGCCCGCTACCGCGAGGCCTGCCGCCTGCCCGGCCGCACCGCGCAGGCGCACTTCGCGCTGGGCAACCTGCTGCGCACGCAGGGGCGCGCCGCCGAGGCGGTGGGCGCCTACCTGCGCGCCACCGAGCTCGACCCCTCGTTCGCCGAAGCCCACAACAACCTGGGCGTCGCGCTCGTCGAGACCGGCGACCGGGCCGCGGCCGAAGAGGCCTTCCGCGCCGCGCTCGACGCCCAGCCCGACCACGTCGACGCGCTGGCCAACCTGGGCGCGTTGCTCGCCCACCACGGCTCGCCCGTCGAGGCGGAGCACGTGCTGCTTCGGGCGCGTCAGCTCGCGCCCGAGCGCCCCGAGATCCTGCAGCACCTGGCACTGCTCGCCCGACGCACCGGCCAGGGGGGCCAGGCGCTCGACGCGCTGTGGGCCGCCGTGCGGCTCAATCCCGACAACGCGGGCGCCTGGATCGACTTCGTCGACGCGCTGGCCGCGGCCGACTTCTCGGAGGTGGACGACCCGGCGCCCTACGCCGAGGTCGTGCGGGCCTGTCTGGCGCGCGAAGGCGTGGAGCATCAGAAGCTCGCCAAGGTGAGCGCGCAGCTCATCCGGCTGGCGACCGACGTGGGCGGCTGGATCGAGCACGCCGAGCGCGACCCCGCGGCCGTGCGGGCCGCGGCCGCGCGGGCCGAGGTGCTCGCCGCGCTCGCCCATCCCCTGGTCTGCGCCGCGCTCCCGCGGCTGGTGCTCACCGACCTGGGCCTCGAGCGCCTCCTCACGGAGGTGCGGGCCGGGCTGCTCGAGGCGGTGCGGGACGGCACGGAGGGGCTGCCGGCGGAGGCGCTGCGCTACGGGCACGTGGTCTTCCTGCTCGCCCGTCAGTGCTGGCTGAACGGCTACGTGTACGTGCGCACGGCCGACGAGGCCGAGGCGGTCGAGGCCCTGGTGGCCCGCCTCGGGGCCGAGGGGGTGCGCACCGCGGGCGACCTGGTGGCCGCGGGCCTGGTGGCCTGCTACCGGCCACTCACCGACCTGCCCTTCGTCGACTCGCTCGTCGAGGCCGCCAAGGCGATCCCCGACCCCGACCTGATCGGGCTGCTCGTCCAGCAGGTGCAGGAGCCGCTCGACGAAGAGGAATTGGCCGCCGACATCCCGGTGCACGGCACCGCCGCCAACCGCGTCTCCGAGGCGGTGCAGGCCCAGTACGAAGAGCATCCCTACCCACGCTGGGCGTCGGTCGACATGCACACGCCCGAGCCGCTCCCGCACGTGATCTCGGGTCTGTTCCCCTGGGTGAACTTCGACGACCCCGCTCGCTTCGCCTCCCCCCGCATCCTCGTCGCGGGCTGCGGCACGGGGCGCCATGCGCTCATGGTGCGCACGCACTACCGCGGCGCACGGGTCACGGCCATGGATCTGAGCCGCACTTCGCTGGCCTATGCGCGCCGCAAGCTGCTCGAGGCCGGACTCGACGACGTACAGCTCTTCCAGGGCGACATCCTGGAGCTCGAACACCTCGAGACCGGCTTCGATCTGATCGAGAGCAGCGGCGTGCTGCACCACATGGAAGACCCCATGGCCGGGTGGCGCATCCTCACGCGGCTGCTCCGGCCCGGCGGCCTCATGAAGATCGCCCTCTACTCCGAGCTCGCGCGCCGCGAGGTCGTCGAAGCGCGCGCCTGGATCGCCGAGCGCGGGTACGAGGCGACGCCCGACGACATCCGCCGCTTCCGGCGGGACTGGATCGAGGCCCACCCCGAGACCGGCCTCCAGGACTTCCGCGACTTCTACATCCTCGAGGAGTGCCGCGACCTGCTCTTCCACGTGCAGGAGCACCGCTTCACGATTCCCCGCATCGGCGCCTGCGTCGACGAGCTCGGGCTCGAGTTCCTGGGCTTCGAGGTCACCCAGCCCGTGCGAGCGGCCTTCGAAGCGCGCTTCGGCGCCGAAGCCGACGTGATGCGCTCGCTCGAGGCCTGGGACGCCTTCGAACGCGAGCACCCCGACACGTTCCTGGGGATGTATCAGTTCTGGCTGCGCAAGCCGGAACCGGCCTGAGCGGGCGCGGGTACGACCCCTCGACCGCGCGGCCGTGCGCCGGTGCCGCGCGCTCTCCCGCACCAGGAGGACCGACGCCCATGCGCTGGAGCACCCGCTGGCTCCGAGCCGCTTTCGCGGCCGCACTTCTCGTCTCGATCGCCGCCTGCTTCGGACGTGGCCGCAACGTGAGCGGCGTCATGCCCGCCTGGCTGCGGCTCACGCGCTACGAGTTCGAAGGCGACGTCGCCTCGGGCGAGATGATCGAGCACGTGCAGGGGGCCATCACGTTCCTGCCCGAGAACTGGGCGCTCTTCGAACGCGACATGAAGCCCTGCGGCACCAGGCCGATCCAGTTCTTCGTGATCGACGACGTGGTGCAGATCGGGTGCGGGGGCCTTTTCCTCCGCCTCAGCTCGACGGGGTTCGGCGAGATCATCGCGCAGGCCCGCCTCAGGACCACCAAGATGGTGGCGCGCGAGGAGTGTATCCGGCGGGACGTGGTGAAGGGCCAGTACGTGTGCGCCGAGACGGGCGAGGTGCGCCGCCCCGAGCGCGTGTTCCTGACCGGCACACTCGACTTCAGGAGAGCGCCCTCACGCTGAGGCGGAAGGCGCGTCCTTGCGCCGCCCGGGCCGCGGTCCGATCCTCGTCGGGCGCGCCGCCGTGTCGGTGGTCGGGCGAACGCGCCCGACGTGAGCCCGCGGGCTCGTGAACGCGCCCGGCCGCGTCCGGCAACCCTGCCGGGCGGCCGCTCGTCCTACACTCTGCGGAGGGGCGCGGCCCGCGCCCCCGGCTCACCCCGTTCTCCACTCTCAAGGAAGGTCCCCGTGAACATCAGGACGACCGCTCTGCTGAGCGCCGCTCTGGGGCTGGTGCTCGCCGCGCCCGGCGGCGTGGCCGCGCAGGGCTACGGCGCCGCCGTGGCCGTCGGCGACGGCGAGGTCTTCGTCGCCGAGCCGCTCAACACGAGCCGGCCCGGCTACATCTACGTGTACCGGCCGGGCGCCGACGGCGCATGGCAGGAGGCCCAGAAGCTCGAGGCCTCCGATGCCGCGCCCAACGACCACTTCGGGCGCTTCGTCGAGGTCGAGGACGGCATCCTCATCGCCGGCGCCACGGTGCGCAGCGGTTCGATCGGCGGCGCCTACGTGTTCGAGCGGGGCTCGGACGGCGTCTGGCACGAGGTGCAGATCCTCGAGGCCAGCGACGGTACGACCGACGACTCGTTCGGCCGCATGTCGGCCCGCGACGGGGACCGCATCCTCATCGCCGACTGGGCCAACGCCGACAGCCGCGGGGCGGTGTACGTCTTTCATCGCGGCGAGGACGGACGCTGGAGCGAAGAGGCCAAGCTCACGGCGTCGGACGCCGAGCCCGACGACTGGTTCGGGATGGGGCTCGCGCTCGAGGGCGACCTCGCCCTGATCGGCGTGCCGCAGAAGAACGGCAACCGGGGCGCCGTCTACGTGTTCGAGCGGGGAGCGGACGGTTGGAGCGAGACGGGCAAGATCACGCTCGCCGACGCCGGGCCGCAGAGTCGCTTCGGGGGCGCGGTGGCGCTGAAAGACGGCACCGCATTCGTCGCCGCCCCCACCGAGAACGGCTTCGTGGGCGCCGTCTACGTGTTCCAGCGCGACGACTCGGGCGCCTGGGAGCAGCAGGCCCGCCTGACCGCGTTCGACGGTGGTCCGCGCGGGCTCCAGTACGGCACCACGATCTCGGTGGGCGACGACGAGATCCGCTTCTCGGCGCCAGGCGCGGCGGGCTTCGCCGGGCGGGTCTACGTCGTGCGCCGCGAGGGCGAGGAGTGGACCGAGGCCTACAAGGTGGGCGTACCGGGCCTGGCCCCCGGCTCGGGCTTCGGCACCACGATGGCCTTCGGCGGCGACCTCGCCGTCTTCGGCGCGACCGGTGAAGACAACGGCGCGGGCGCGGCCTACGTCTTCCGCCGCGGCGCGGACGGGCGCTGGACGGACCCGGTCCGCATCGTGAGCGAGATGCAGAGCCTCGACCCGATCACGGGTGAAGAGGTGCGCTGCAACGAGGGCGCGGCGGCGATCTTCGGCTGCCAGGACGTCGACATCCTCTCGTTCGTGCCGGTGAAGGACCTGGGCGGCACGCGCGGGGTCGAACTGAACGACATCTGGGGATGGACGGACCCCGAGACGGGCCGCGAGTACGCGTTGGTGGGCCGCACGAACGGCACCTCGTTCGTCGACGTGACCGACCCCCTGCACCCGCGCTTCGTCGCCGACCTGCCGCTCACCGAGGGCGCGGTCCCCAACGCCTGGCGTGACATCAAGGTCTACAACGACCACGCCTTCATCGTGGCCGACGGCGCGGGACCGCACGGCATGCAGGTGTTCGACCTGCGCCGGCTGCGCGACATGGACGGGCCCGAGCCGGTCACGGTCGAGGCCGACGCCCTCTACACGGGCATCGCGAGCGCGCACAACATCGTGATCAACGAGGCCTCGGGCTTCGCCTACGCGGTGGGCGCCAACTCGGGCGGCGAGACGTGCGGCGGCGGTCTGCACATGATCGACATCCGCGATCCGCTCTCGCCCGAGTTCGCCGGATGCTTCCAGGATACGACCACCGGCCGCCAGCTGACGGGCTACAGCCATGACGCCCAGTGCGTCACCTACCACGGCCCCGATCCCGATCACCAGGGCGCCGAGGTGTGCTTCGGGGCCAACGAGACCGCGCTCTCCATCGCCGACGTGACCGACAAGACGGCGCCGGTCGCCATCGCCACGGCGACCTACCCCAACGTCGGCTACACGCACCAGGGCTGGCTCGACGAAGAGCAGCGCTACTTCTACATGGACGACGAGCTGGACGAGCTCGGGGGCAACGTCGAGTTCACCCGCACGCTCATCTGGGACGTGTCGGACCTCGACGATCCGGTGCTCGTGAAGGAGTACTTCCACGACAACCGCGCGAGCGACCACAACCTGTACATCAAGGGCGACCTGATGTACCAGTCGAACTACGTGAGCGGCCTGCGCGTGCTCGACATCAGCGACCGCGAGAACCCGCGGCTCGTGGGCTACCTCGACACCGTGCCCTGGGGCGAGGACGCGCCCGGCTTCGACGGCTCGTGGAGCAACTATCCGTTCTTCCAGAGCGGGATCGTGGTGGTCACGAGCGGTAAGGAAGGTCTGTTCGTCGTGCGCAAGCGCGAGACGCGCCTGGTGCCGTAGACCGACCCCGTCGGGCAGACGCCGGTGATGGTCAGGGGCGGGATCCCACAGATGGGGTCCCGCCCCTACTGTCGAGAGGAGGGGAGTCGAACGCCCGGCTATCGATTTCCGCCGTAGTCCACCGTGAGAGAGACTCGACCCCTACGACTCTGGCGAGGAGACGCTCACTCGCCAGCCCTACTCCGCAAGGCCGCGGAACCCAGCACTAGCCGCCCGGGCCACTACCACCGGAAGGCCTCCAGCCAGCGCACGCCCGTCTCCGCGTCGGAGGACACGCGGTACAGGCGCTCGCCGTCCACATGAAGCACCTTCCCGAGCCGGTCCCCCACGTACACGCCTCTGCCGCTGGTGGCGTTCAGCAGAAACGAATCGATGCGATCGATCGACCACATCGTCCGCCCACGCACTTCCTTCGGCTCACCGACACGTGCCACCTGCACGAGCACCGCCCGGTCCAGAACGTTGACGAGCGAAAGCACAGATCGGTCGGCTCGTCCATCGAGACACGGAAGCCGGGCCTCCCGTCCGCCTCGGTCGACGATACGGACGGGCCTCTGAACTCCGCGATCCGTGTGGTCCAGAGCGAATCACCCGAATCCGTGAACCCCTGCAGGGTGCCTTCGTCCCAGTTCGCAGTAACCACCCAGGGAGCACGCCGGCCACACTCGACCATCCCCATCGAGAGGCGGCTGGCGACGAGAGGATCGGGGTGTGCCACACGCCGCCCGAACCTCGCCAGAACGACCCCGTCTCGACTCCACTTCTCGACGATCCCCTCCTGGTCCGGCGCCGAGACACGCGCGAAAAAGCTCTCGCCGCTCACGCACACGTCCAGCGCCCCGTTGGGGAAGATCAGGCGCCTGCCGTCCCCCGCGACACCATTCACCCCGAGCGGGACGACCACCGCCGCGGCGGACGAATAGACGAGCACGGAGTCCGGTGGGACCGCCTCGACGCCGAAGGGACTTCGCAGTTCCAGCGGCCCTTCACCCGGCCTCAGGAAGGTGAACAAGTGGGTTCCATCAGGAGCGAAGACGCGCACTTTCGTCTCGATGCGGTCGATCGCCACCAACCCCACCCCCGACACGGTCGTGACATCGGCGAGAAACGCCCAACCGCCCTGGTCCAGCCGGTCGCCGCCGACCCGCCAGAGCGGCGACGACTCGGCGGTGGCGAGCCGGCGGGCCAGCGCGGAATCCGACCCCATCGCCGCCCACACCGTGTCGGCCAGTCCGAGTTGGCCAAGGCCCTCTCCCGCACCTGAACCCGTGTCTCCGCCACAGCCACCGGCGGCCAACAGGCACGCGAGTGCAAGCCAGCGACGGCGACGAAGCATCCGACGACTCTCGGCCGGACTCGAGGCGCACCCGGTCACGTGGGGATCGGGCACCAGACCGAGACGCACCACGCTGAAGACCGTCCCACGAACCAGGCTCGACATAACGCCTCCTTACTCGCACGGTCCTCGGTCCTGGAGCGCAGGAAGTATACCCCCCCAGAGGGCGCTGATGCTATTTAAGATACGTTTCCCAACAGATGACCCGTCGGGGAGAGGCGGGAGTTCCGGGCCCGATGCGGTCTCGACCGCGTACACCCGCACATGGTCGGCGTCGAACTCGTCCCGCCAGACACCAAGCACCCGGCCCGCCCGGACTGCGGTCGGCTCGAAGCCCGCGGGCAGGTCGAGGACCCCCACGACCTCGCCCGACGGAGCATGGATCGACCAACGTGAAGGCTCCACCTGGTCGAGCGCGAAGGCGCGCACCCAGACACGTCCCTCGTCGTCGACGAGGAGCTGAGCGATCGCGGGCGCGTAGTCCGGCAGGTACGATGCGTACAGACGCCGTGCGGCCGCGCGAACTCCATCCAGCACACGGGTACGGTCCTCGGCGGTGAGCCGGCGTCCGCGGGTGCCGTCGCCGAACGATCCCAGCCGTGTTCCGTCGAGGGAGAACACGTCGATCCGGTTCAGGTCGGTGCGGGCCACGTAGAGGCGATCACGACCAACGGCGAAGAGGGTTCTCGTGCCGAGCGGCCGAGGGCCCATCTGCCCGTTGAGCATGACCACCTGCTCCACGTATCCATCGAGCACCACCGGGTCGCGCCCGGGGGCGGCGATTTCGATCTGCACCGCGACGCTGTCGACACCCTCGCGGAAGCGCTCCGGCAACGCACGTGCGGAAGTCACATACACCCCCTCGGCGCTGCACCCGATGAGGCGAGCCCGCCGCGGAGGCCCCGCCGACGGCGGCGCCCGCACCTCGGCTTCGGGGAACTCGGCTACCACCGCCCCGGCCTCGGTAAACACCGAGAGCCGCGCGAGCGCCGGGTCCCAGACAGTCACGTGCTCGTCGTCACAAGCCATCGCCTGCATGAGCGAGCGGAATTCGCCGGGGCCCTCGCCCTTCCTCCCCCAGCGCGCGACGGGTCGCCCCATCGAATCGAAGGCCTCGACCACCAACCCGAGGCCGTCGGCGACGACGATGTTACCGGACGGTGCCCACGTCGCTCCTACCACACGCCCCCAGTCGACTCCCCGAGGTGGCCCGATCTCGAAGATGGGATCAGCAGACGGGACCCAACGGGGAGCATCACGTTGAAGAGCGCGGATCCCCGTGGCCGGCGAGAGGAAGAGAACCGCGAGAGCGGTGGCTACGAAGCGAGGCCGCAGACGCACTCGGCGACCGTCTTCCGGCGGAGAGAGCAGCATGGCTCAGGTCTGGCCGGGAAGGCCGTCACAGAGCGGATTGTCCGACCGACACCCGTCGGTGAACCAGACATCGAGGTCCGCATCATAGCAGTCCCAATCGGGGTCGTACTTGTTGCACACGCTGTTGAGGTCGCAGGGGCGAACGGCACGGGGCTCCTCGCCATGGGTCCTCTGCGGCGTCCCCGTGGTGAGGCCCACCGTCAGTCCGACTGCCACCGCGCCAAGAGAAAGACCTGTCCTGAACACCCTACACCTCCTGTCAATGAGTCCAGGCAGACCATACCCCCCCCCCGGCTCGCGCATGCTAGTTAAGATTTCGTGAACGACGGCTTCGCACGCCCGTCCCCTATCGCCGGTTGAAGCGTGCCGCGACACGGGCGGCCAGTGAGCGGGGCGCCAGACGCAGCAGCACGCGCACCAGGAGGGCGTTCTGGAAGCCCGGGACGACGAGCGTGCGCCCGCGCTCCATGCCGCGGTAGCCGGCGCGCGCCACCGAAGCGGCAGAGGCCACGCCCACCTTGAAGCCGAGGGCGTCCTCGAGCCCGGCGCGCTCGGCGAACTCGGTCGCGGTGGCGCCGGGGCACAGCGCCGTCACGGTCACGCCGGTGCCCCTGAGCTCGTGGGCCAGCGCTTCACTCAGGCTCACCACGTAGGCTTTGGTCGCGAAGTAGACGGCCTGCAGAGGCCCGGGCAGGAACCCGGCGACCGACGCCACGTTGAGCACGCGACCCCGTCCCCGCTCGACCATGCCGGGCAGGAGGCGGCGGGTGAGCTCGGTGAGCGCCATCACGTTGAGGCGGATCATGGCCTGATCGAGCCGCCACTCGCGCTCGTGAAA
>RFGQ01000529.1 GCA_003695865.1 Gemmatimonadota bacterium
TAGATTCGAGGGGCGGATCTCGCATTGG
Source organism: Gemmatimonadota bacterium (assembly GCA_003695865.1). Classification (GTDB taxonomy): domain Bacteria; phylum Gemmatimonadota; class Gemmatimonadetes; order Longimicrobiales; family Gaopeijiaceae; genus J028. The sequence goes on from RFGQ01000529.1 coordinate 29, forward strand.
GAGGGGCAGCCATGGCCTCGCTACGATTCCGTCACTTTTCCAGCGCGAGAGCGCTCAAGCGTTTCGAACCAGCCTGCCTGATCGAGCTTCTCAGACCCTACCGGGACTACTTCAAGAGCCGCGACTGGACTTGGCCCGAGGCCGGGGAAGAGCCCGACTACCAGTCCCTGGCCAACGTGCTCATGGCGCCGGGCAGCGATACCCCCGATGAGCTACTGGACGCCCTGTTCTTCATCGACGAGATGTCGACCGAGGAAGCCATGGACGGCTTTCTCGAGGATCCGGAGCTGCGCCGAGAGGTCGGGGAACGTCCGACGCCTGCGGACGTGGCGCTTCGCGCCTACCTTCGCGATCCCGATGCGTTCGAGCGCAAGCACGCCGAAGCGAACCTGAGACGACCTCGAAGCTTCGAGTCCTATCTCGGCCCTACGAACGGCAACAAAGCGACTCCCTTTACGGAAACGCTGCTACAAGATCTCGAGCGGAGCCTCGACGAGTGGTTTGTGGAGCACAAACGCGGTCGCGGCTGCCGCGTCTTCCACTTCTCTCGCAACGGCGCGAGCTGCTTTCTCGTGCGCCACGGTGCGCCCTATCGCCGTGAAGGACGTCTCGAGCAGGGCGAGCCTTCGAGCATCTACTACCGGCCGGAGAGATTCGACGTCGTGGTCTACGACGTCACGTACGGCGAGCTGCGGATGAACGCGGGGACGAAGGGCGAGAAGGACCTCTATCGCGAGAAGTTCGGCCTGCACCTTTTCGGTAGCACAGATCACTTCCTCGACAGCCAGAAGTTCACCCTCGAGCCCCTGCGTTCGGCAGGGCGGGCCGCCCTGGTATGCGACGACGTCGAGGGGTTGGAGGAGATCAAGCTCAAGGAGGTCCACTACTTTTGGGGCGGCGAGCACCGCGAGACCGAGATTCGCAAGGCCGACGACGTTTTCGCGGCCCTTGAAGCCCGCAATCGCACCATGCCCCGTGCGCCCCTGATCACGGCGGCGAAATTCCGGGTCAAGTTCTCGGACGCCAGAACGCCGAGAATCGTCACGGTCCGCGTGCCGAATGGAGCGCAGTACACCCGCGATAGCGACGGCGAGCTGATCGACGAATGGCTCGCGAAGCGCGGCTTCCTGCGGTCGGCCACCGCGTCATGAGGCCCTTTTGGGAAGCTCTCGAGTCGCCGACCGGCCCGACGGAGATCTCAGCCGTCTGGCGAGCCCAGCTGGGCGAGGATTATGAGCCGCTTTCCGGGTTTCTCCGGCTGACTGGCCGCAAGGCGAGCGGCTACCCCTGTCCGTACCCGAGCGGTCTGGGTTGCCCGCGCCGCATCGTCGATCACGGCGGCGACAACATCGTGGCCGTGTGCGGCGATTCGCCGAAGCGCTGCGATCGCATCGAGCTTTCCCCCGCCGACATCCTCGTCTACGAAATCGACCTGCCGGAGCTCTGCGCGTTCATCGCCAAGGCGCTCGACTTTGAGCCAGCCCGGCCGCCAAAGCCGACCAAGGGAATGGACGATATGTGGAGCATCGGGGCCTGCGCGCTCAGCAGCGGAGGCGACCACCTGCCGGTCTACCTCGCCCTGCCCCGCTCGGACGAGGCTTTCCGCCACGCAGTCGCTGAGCTGATGCTCTCAACCTCGGGCGCCTTCGTCCTGCTCACGCCCCTCTCGCATCGTACCGACGCCGACACCATCGGCCGGATCCGCAGCCGGCAAGGGTTCTATCGAACCCTCGAAGATCTGCTATCGCTCGATGATCAGGGGCGCCTGGTCGCTGGCTCCTCGCTGGCCGATGAGCTCCGCGGCGATCGGGATCCTACGGAAGTGCCGGACACCTTCCGGCGGACGGGCGAGTATTGGGAGATCGCGTTTCGCGGCAAGCAGATCCGGCTCAAGGACGCAAAGGGCCTGCGTTGCCTCGAGGTGCTGCTCCAGCATCCAGGGCGTGACTTCGAACCGATCGAGATCGAGCAGGCGGTCGGCAGCAGACCCGCCCCACCTCCTACCGATCATCCTGACCACGACCCTCGGGTGGCTTCAGTAGACCTCGGTCCGCAGGCAGATAAGAAAACCCTCGATCAGTGCCGAAAGCGTCTCGACGACATCAGAGCGGAGCTGGTGGAAGCGAAAGCCAATCAAGATCGCGGAAAATCCGAGCGGCTTCTCGAGGAAGAAGAGCAGGTGAACGCGTATTTGTCGAACGCCCTGGGGCTCGGCGGACGAGCCCGCCGCCTGCGCGATCCCGGCAAGAGGGCCCGGGATCGCGTCCGTGCGGCGATCCGTTCGAGCCGCAGGGCGATCCTGCGTGAGCTTCCCGCTCTCGACGAGCACCTGACCGCCACGCTCAAGGGCGGCGCCGAGTGGTCGTATCGCCCCGAGCACTCACCCGACTGGCGTTTCTGAATCCTCTTCGCCCAAGCCGCGCGCACCACTTCTACGAGACGTCGGGTCCGCCCAAGCGCGGTTGAGCGGCCTTCTCGGAACGAAATGGCCCTCATTTTCTCCCGGCGAAGCCAAATCTCGACGAGCGAAGCCTGTTTTCGTGCCTCTCTTTTCGAGAGCGACGTCCACGGCCACGCGGTCCGGTCTGGACGATCCACCCTCGCTCCGCAGGAGGCACCGATGACTGACCAGACAGCAGCAGCCCTCAAGCTCCTCACCGAGAAGGAGGCGGCCAAGATCCTCCGCTTCTCGGTTCGCACCCTACAGAAGTGGCGGACCCGCGGCGCAGGCCCCCGATTCGTCCACGTATCGCAACGCGCCGTGCGCTACCGGCTGCCAGACCTTGAGGACTGGATCGAGCAGAGGCTGCGGTGCTCGACCTCGGATCGCGGCGAGGACGCGTGAGTCGGGCAGGGCAACCCCTCGCCGGGCACCTCGCCTGCGAGCCCAGGATCCGGCCCGTGGCGATCGAGAATCGCTCTGCGCCGGTTTACGACCGTTTACGCCTTGTTCCCATAAGTTGCGACGTATCAGTAGGTTACGTTGACCGAGTCAGCCGCAGAACCTAAACTTCTTCACCGGAGTACGCCGATGCCCACGACCACCCCCCTTCCCGACGCCGCCCTCGCCTACGCCCGCGCGGGCTGGCGCGTCTTCCCCGTCCGAGCGCGCGGCAAGCGACCGCTGACGCCGCACGGCCACCACGACGCGACGACCGACGCGGGGGCGATCCGCGACTGGTGGACCCGCTGGCCCCGGGCCAATGTCGGCTTGCCGGTGCCCGCCGGCATCGTGGTCCTCGACCTCGACTCCGCCGAGGCGCTCCAGCGGCTCAAGGCCCGGGACCTCGATCTGCCGAGCACCGTCCGCGCGACGACCGGGCGGGGCGTGCACCTCTGGTACCGCACCGGTAAGGCCGCGGTGCGCAACCGCGTCGGCCTCTTCGACGGCGTTGACGTGCGGGCGGCGGGGGGCTATGTGGTCGTGCCGCCGAGCGTCCACCCGTCCGGTTCCGTGTACCGGTGGGACGTCGCCCTCGACGGCGCAGCGATCTCGGAGTGCCCGGGGTGGCTGCTGGCACGCGTGACGCAGAAGGCCTCGCCCGCCGGCCGATCGGCCGAGGAATGGCATCGCAAGCTCAGCGAGCCGGTCGAGCAGGGTCGGCGAAACCAAGTACTGGCCCAGGTCGCGGGGTTTCTCTTCCGTCGCCTGCCGGCGGCCTGCGCCGCCGAGATGGCGGCGTGCTGGGCCGAAGTCAAGCTGCGGCCGCCGCTACCGGAACGCGAAGTCCGACGCACGATCGAGTCGATCGCCGGTCGCGAGCTGCGCCGGCGTGGAGGTGCCGCATGAGCGTGACCTCCAACGTCGCCCGTCTGAGCGAGCTCGAGAGCCGAGAAGCCCGCCAAGTCGACGCGATCCTTCACGATCTCGAGCAGCTCGAGGCTGAGCCCGACCTCGACCGCGTCAAGCAGTTGACCGACGAGCTGGCGAAGGCGCTCAAGGGGGCCAAGCGGCTCGAGGTCGCGACCCGCCGAGAACGCTTCATGAACCTGTTGAAGGGCAAGCTCAACGCCCCTGCCAGCGTTTTCGATGCGGCCCTGGCCGACGCGGGCATCGGTGGAGGCGAAGCGACGGAATCGGCGCAGGGCCAGGCGCTGGCGTTCAAGGATCCGGAGCCCTGGCCGCAGCCGGTCGACGGCGCCGCCCTGCTCGAAGACCTGCGGGCGGCCCTCGCGGACTACCTCGTCTTGAGCGACCAGGCGCTCGATGCCGCCGTCCTGTGGGTCGTCCACACCCACCTCTACGACGCCTTCTACGTCACGCCGCGATTGGCGATCACGTCGCCCGAGAAACGTTGTGGCAAGACGCAGTTGCTCACCCTGCTCGAGCGCCTCGTCGCGCGGCCGTTGCAGACGGCCAACGTCTCGACGGCGGCGGTCTTCCGCTGCGTCGAGACGCACCGGCCGACGCTGCTGATCGACGAGGCGGACACCTTCCTCAGTGGCAAAGACGAGCTGCGCGGCATCCTCAACAGCGGTCACCAGCGGGGAGGCTCGGTTCTGCGTACGGCGGGGGACGACCACGAGCCGCGGGCCTTCTCCACCTTCGCGCCGGTCGCGATCGCCAAGATCGGCCAGCTGCCCGACACGCTGGCGGACCGCTCGGTCGCGATCGCGATGAAACGCAAGAAGCCCACCGAGCACGTCCGGCCGCTGCGCTTCGACCGCCTCGAGCCGCTCGAGGAGCTGCGCCGCCGGGCCCACCGCTGGGCGACCGATCACCGCTCAGGGCTCGGGCAGGCGGATCCGGAGGTGCCCCCCGAGCTGCACGACCGCGCCGCCGACAACTGGCGGCCGCTGCTCGCCATCGCGGACGCCGCCGGCGGCGGGTGGCCGGAGCGAGCGCGGCGGGCGGCCCGGACGATCACCGGCTCCGAGGACGACGACCTGAGCGTACGCGTCCTTCTGCTCCAGGACGTCATGACCACCTTCGAGCGCCTTGGCGTCGAGCGGCTGTTCTCACGCGACCTGGTCGCGGCACTGGTCGAGATGGAAGAGCGTCCCTGGCCGGAATGGAAGGCCGGCAAGCCGCTCACGGTCCGCCAGCTGGCGCGGCTGGTCCAGCCCTTCGGTGTCAGCCCACGCCACCTCCGGATCGACGAAGGAACCGGCCGTGGCTACCGGCTGGAGGACTTCGCAGACCCCTGCGAGCGCTATCTCGCCCCATCGATCCGTAACAACCGTAACAACGCCCTGAAATCGGGGGTTTGCGCCACCTCCGGAAGTGTAACAGCGGGGGCCCCTGTTACGGATCGCGGAGAGGCCCCAAAGCCCCGAAAACAGGGGCTTGTTACGGATGTTACAGATCGCGAGGGGGCTACCCCGCCGGACGACGACAAAGAGGTGGTGGTCCTGTGAACGCCCAAGAGCTTCTGGACGACCTGCGCGAGCGCCACGTCGAGGTCTCGGCAGCAGGCGATTCCCTGCGCCTCGTGGCGCCGCGCGGCGTTCTCACGGAAGAGCTTCGGCGGATCCTGAGCGACCGCAAGCCCGAGCTGCTCAAGCTGCTGGGTGGCTCCGGGGCCGCCGGCGTGCAGCCGGACTCCGGGCAGGCCGACGCCGAGCGCATCGCCGCCATGCCGCTCGACGAGTTCGCGCGCGCCGGCCTCATCGTCCAGGTCAAGTCCAGCGTTCTCGGCTGTCGCGTGCTCTTCGTCTCCGACGA
>RFGQ01000530.1 GCA_003695865.1 Gemmatimonadota bacterium
CTTGCGATCGCGAAGGAACGCGACCACGAACGGGAGCAGGCGCACGACGATCGTAAAGCTGCGGACCAGGCGCCTCACGGCGTCCTCCCCCTGGCCGGGCGTGCGGCCGACATCGTCAGAGGATCATCAACTGGTAGAGACCCAGCAGCAGCAGGAAGCCCGACATGTCGGTCATCGCAGTGAGGAACACGGTCGAGGCGACCGCGGGGTCCTGCCCGAGCCTGTGCAGGAACGTGGGGATGAACGCTCCCGCGAAGCCCGCCACGGCGATGTTGGTCCACACCGCGAGCAGGACGACGAGCCCGATGCGCGGGTCGGCACCGTGTGTGACCAGGGCCACCACCGCCGTCAGCCCCGCCACCACGAGGCCGATGGCGGCGCCGTTCACCAGCGCGACCATGAGTTCCTTGCCGACCACGCGCGTGGGCTTCTCGAGCGGCCCGCCCGAGGTGGCCAGGCGCCGCACGGTGACGGCCAGCGCCTGCTGGCCCGCGTTGCCGCCCAGACCGGCGACCACGGGCATCACCACGGCCAGCAGCGTGGCCGCCGCGATGCTGTCCTGAAAGTTGTAGACGACGAACGCCGCGAGGCTGGCGGTGAGGGTGTTGACCACGAGCCACGGCAGCCGCGCGCGCACCGCGGCCAGCGCGCTGCCCCTCAGCTCCTCGTCGTCCGACACGCCCGAGAACAGGAGCAGGTCTTCCGTCCGCTCCGCCTCGATGACGTCGATGACGTCGTCGAAGGTGACGCGTCCCAACAGGACCCCGTCCTCCGTGACCACGGGGAGCGCGACCAGGTTGTAGCGCGCGATCAGACGTGCGACCTCTTCCTGGTCGGTGTCGGGGGTCACCGAAGCCTGCGCCGGCTCCACGAGGTTCGCCACGGGCTCGTCCGGGTCGGCCAGGATCAGGTCGTCGAGAGGGACCGTCCCTCGCAAGCGTCCGAGTTCGTCGACCACGAAGACCGTGTAGAAGTCCTCCACCTCCCGGCCCTGGCGCCGCACCTCCTCGATCGCCTCGGCTGCCGAGAGCGACTCGCGCACCGAGACGAGTGCGGTGTTCATGAGCCCGCCGGCGGACTCCTCGTCGTAGAGGAGCAGCCCCGACAGCTCGCCCGCCTCCTGAATGGGGAGCTCGGCGAGGATTCGCGCCCGCTCCTCGGGCTCGAGCTCGGCGATCAGGTCGACCGCGTCGTCGACATCGAGCTCGTGCACCAGTTCCGCCGCCTCGCCCGGCGTGAGCTGCGCGAGCACTTCGTGCCCCTCCTCGCCCTCCTCCATCTCGACCAGCGCGTCGGCCGCCAACTCGGCGGGCAGCATGCGCACGACGGTGAGCCGGGTCTCGTCGTCGAGCGACTCGACCACGTCGGCCACGTCGGAGGCGTGCAACGACTCGAGCAGGGCCTCGAGTTCGCCGTAGGCGCCCTCGCTCACGAGACGGGCGATGCGCTCGCGCAGCGGCTCGGTCTCGTGTTCGGGCGACGTGGGCGTGGGGGTGGGGGTGGAGGTGCTCATGCTGGCAGTGTCGCGGGTTCAGCCGTCCGCGTCCAGTAGCTCCGCGACGAGCGACTCCTGCAGTCTGAACATGGGGCTCTCGAGCCGTTCGGGCCCTTCGGGATGGTCGTGACCGAGTACGTGCAGCGTGCCGTGCACGGCCAGGCGCACGAGCTCCTCGGTGAGCGGCAGGCCGGCGTCCGCGGCCTGGCGGGCGGCCTGCTCGGCTCCCACGTAGACGTCTCCCAGGACGGGCTCCCCGGGCGCGGACAGTGTGAAGGCGATCACGTCGGTCGGCCGGTCCCGCTCCAGGTAGCGCCGGTTCAGCTCGCGGATCCCCGCGTCGTCGAGCAGCGTGAGCGAGACCTCGGCTTCGGTGACGCCCGCCGAGGCGAGCGCGTGGCGCACCGCGCGCTCCAGCAGCTCGGTGGGAGCTTCCTCCGGAGCGTTCACGTGGACGACCGGTGGGCTCAGGTGGCGCCTCCGTCTTCGCGGAACTCGATGCTCGCCTGTTCGACCGGCGGGCCCTCGCCCGCGGGCGCGGCGTCCGGCGAGGCCTCCGCAGGCTCGGAGACCGCAGCGGCCGGAGCGGCGCCGTCCCCCCCTTCGCGGCCCGCACCGTCCGGGGCACCGTCCGGGGCGCCACCCTCCCCGCCACCTTCGGTAGCGTCGGGCGACTCGGTCAGGTGGCGGGTCGTGGGATAGTCGATCCGGTGGTGGAACGTACTCCCCAGCACCTTTACGAACTGCTCCTTGATCGCCGAAATCTCGGCCAGCGTGAGCGGCGTCTCGTCGAGCTGACCGTCGGCGATCTTCGCGTCGACGATCGACGAGATGAGCGTGCGCACCCGTTCCTCGGTCGGGTCCTGGAGCACCCGCGTGGCCGATTCGACCGAGTCGGCGAGCATGGCGATGGCCGTCTCTTTCGACTGCGGCTTCGGCCCCGGGTAACGGAAGTCGGCCTCGTCGACGGGTTCCTCGCCGGCTTCCTCCTGAGCCTTCGCGTAGAAGTACGAGATCAGTTGGGTGCCGTGGTGTTCGGGAATGAACGCGGCCACGACGTCGGGAACGCGTGCCTCACGCGCCAGGCGCAGCCCCTCGAGCACGTGCTCGCGTACGATCTGTGCCGACGTGTGGGGCTTGAGCTTGTCGTGCGGGTTGCGGCCCTGAGGCTGGTTCTCGACGAAGTAATGCGGCTTGAGCACCTTGCCCACGTCGTGGTAGTAGATGCCGGCCCGGCACAGCAGCCCGTTCGCACCGATGGCCGAGGCGGCCATTTCGCACAGGTTGGCCACCGCAAGGGTGTGTGCCCACGTGCCCGGCGCCTCCATGGCGAGGCGGCGCAGCAGCGGACGGTTGGGGTCGGCCCATTCGAGCAGCGTCTGGTCCGTCGTCACGCCGGTGAACCACTCGAAGACCGGCATGAACCCCATCGCGAGGATGGCCGAGACCGCCGCGTTCGAGCACGCCCACAGCAGGCCGGACGCGGCCCCTCCCGCACCACCTGTGGCGCCGACGAGCGCCAGCGCTCCGATCGTCGCAGCGTAGGCGGCCGCGATGATCGCGATGAACACCCACGTCTGCGAGCGGCGCACCACCACGCGTACGCTCATGGCCGCCGCGGCGCCGCCCATGATCACGAGGAACAGCGCCTCGCCTCCTCGGAAGGGCTCCAGCGAGCCCGTGACCCCGGCGAGCACCAGGGCCAGCACCAGCGCCATCCGGCTGTCCCAGAGCACCGCGACCGCGAGCGCGACGAAGGTGATCGGCAGCAGTTCGCCCGGAAGGCCGTTGCGCGCGATGGCGGCCGCGGCCGCGAAGTACGCCACCACCAGCACCGCCTGGAGGACCAACCAGCGCAGGCGCGCATAGAGTTCGGTGCGCACGAAGAACACGAACACGCCGTAGACTCCGAGCAACAGCACGTACAACAGCCAGGCACCGAGCAGCGGCCCGAGGCCGGTCCCGCCGGCGTCGGTGCCCGTCAGGCCCTGGCGGCGCAGTTCGGCCTCGTGCGCGGCCAGTCGCTCGGCGATGTCTTCGGTGATCTGCGAGTTGGCGCGCACGATGGCTTCGCCCCGCAGCACGCGCGCCTTCGATGTCGCGACCGTGCGGCGTGCGGCGTCACGATCCGCCTCGGTGGCGACCGGGTTGAAGGCCAGCGTGTACTCGGTGTGGCGCAGCAGGATCAGGCGGAACAGCCCCCGGGCGTCGGGGCTCGCCGTCATCAGCAACTCGACCGCACGGTCGAGGAAGTCGCCCGCCGTGAGCACCTCGTCCCGGCCGACGGTGCGCTCGCCTCCGTCGGGCGCGCGTAGGTAGAGTCGGCCGGTCGTGAGCGCCCCGGCCTGCCCCGACTCGACCACACCCTGCACCAGGTACTCCCGCACCGCCCGCAGCGCGGCCTGACGCATCGCGCGGCGCTGGCGGTCGTCGAGCAGCAAGGCCGCCTGGTCGGGCGTGGCGACGATCGTCTCGTCGGCCAGGAAGCGCGCCATCGCTTCGGCGTCGGCGAGCTCGGCCACGCTGTCGGCCCGGTCGAAGAACCGGGCCAGGCGAGCCGCCATCGTGTCGGCTGCCTCGGGGTGGGCGTCGAACGTCGGGGGCACGCCGCGGGCCACTTCTTCGCGCTCGCGCTGCAACTCGTCGGGAGGCTTGGGAACTTCGAAGTCGACCTCGCCCAGACCGTCGGCCGGCGCGACCGAACCTACCGGGAAGCGAGCCGCCGAGCGCCCGGACTGCCGGGGCGGAAACAGCAGGGTGATGAGCGTCGCCACCGTGAAGAGCAGCAGTACGCGCCATCCGTGGTGGACGATGCGGTCCGGCCACAAGGGCGCTTGGGGCCCCGGACCCGGCAGCCCCGGGCCGCCCGGCGCGTTCACCGCCCCCGACCTCCTCCCGGCGCCACGGGGTCCTCATCGTTGCCGTCACCGTCCACCTGCGCGTAGGCCCGGATGATGTCCTTCACCAGCCTGTGGCGGATCACGTCCGTGTCGTCCAGATAGAGCACGGCGATGCCGTCGATGCCCGAGAGGATCCGCTCCACCTGCAGCAGGCCCGAATCCTCGCGCCGAGGCAGGTCGATCTGCGTCTTGTCGCCGGTGATGACCACGCGCGAGTTCAACCCCAGTCGGGTAAGGAACATCTTCATCTGCGCCGTCGTCGCGTTCTGCGCCTCGTCGAGGATGACGAACGCGTCCGACAGCGTCCGGCCGCGCATGTAGGCCAGCGGCGCGATCTCGATGGTCCTGTCCTCGAGGGCCCGCTGCACACGTTCGAGCGGCATCATGTCTTCGAGCGCATCGTAGAGCGGTCGAAGGTACGGGTCCACCTTTTCCTGCATGTCACCCGGCAGGAATCCCAGACTCTCGCCCGCCTCGACGGCCGGACGCGCCAGGATGATCCGCTTCACCCGCTTGCGGTAGAGCGCTTCCACCGCGCAGGCGACGGCGAGATACGTCTTGCCCGTGCCCGCCGGTCCGATGCCGATCACCACGTCGTTTCCCTGGACGGCCTTCAGGTAGCGGCGCTGCCCCTCGGACTTGGGCGTGATCACCCGCCGCGAGCCCGGCAGCGCGATGCGCACGTCTTCGTCGGGGTGGACGATCGACTCCTCGCCGTGCTGATCGTAGCCCTCGGCGAAGCGTCGGATGTCGTTGGCGTCGAAGGGCGCCCTCAGGCGGGCGAGCTCGATCACGTGCTGCACGACCGGCACGGCGCGCTCCACCGCCGCCAGCTCGCCCGAGAGCACCATGTGGTCGCCCCGCAGCAGCACCCGGATCTCGAAGATGCGTGCGATCTGCTGAAGGTTGGCGTCGTTCACGCCCGTGAGCAGCAGTGGATCGATGCCCTCGGCGTCGAGCCGGTGCTCGACGATGGTGTCCTGTCCGTTCGCCATGGTCTCCTTACGCTGCGGAACGTGCCCTACTGCTACCCGTCCGCCGGGATTTCCTTCCTCAGCCCCAACTCGCGCAGATCCCCGTCCGCGACCGGGATGGGCGCCCCTTCGAAGAGCGCGCGGGCGGCCGTCGTCTTGGGGAACGCGATCACGTCGCGCAGGCTCCCGGCGCGCGCGAACAACATCACGATGCGGTCCATGCCGAAAGCGACGCCACCGTGCGGAGGGGCACCCGATGCCAGCGCCCCGAGCAGGAAGCCGAACTTGTCGTCGATCGCTTCGTCGTCGAGGCCGAGCAGCCGCAGCACCCTTCGCTGCAGTTCGGGCCGGTGGATTCTCACGCTTCCCGACCCCAGCTCGGCGCCGTTGTAGACCAGGTCGTAGGCGAGCCCGCGCACCGACAGCGGGTCCGACTCCAGGCGGTCGAGGTCGTCGGGGTGCGGCATCACGAACGGATGGTGGTTCGACGTGAGAGCGCCGTCCTCGCCCGGTTCGAACACCGGGAACTCCGTCACCCACAGCCAGGCGTGCTCGCGCTCGAAGGGCACCCCGGCAGCCTCACGCGCCGCCCTTCGGGCCGCGTCGAGCGCCGGCGAGGTCACCGCGTCGGCCCCCGCCGCCGCGAGCAGCAGGTCGCCCGGTGCGAGCCCGAGCGCTTCGTAGTGGCCCTCTGCGAGGAAGCGCGAGAGCGGTCCGGAACCGCCCTCGTCGGTTCGCTTGCACCACAGCAGACCGGGAGCCCCGGTATCCTTCGCGGCCGTCTCGATCGCCTCGATCTGTTTGCGCGACAGCGTCGCGCCCCCGGGCACCACGAAGGCGCGCACGCGCCCGCCCGCGTCGAGCGCGCCGCGCACGATCCCGAAGTCGAGGTCGGCCAATGGCGCGGAAACGTCCTCGAGCCGCAGGCCGAACCTCGTGTCGGGCCGGTCGGTGCCGTAGGCCTCGAGCGCGTCGGCCCAGGTCAGGCGCTCGAAGGGCGCCACGGCCTCCACGCCCGGTGCCTCGGCCGCCAGGGCGGTCATCAGACCCTCCATCCACCGGAAGATGTCTTCGGGGCCCACGAACGAAGCCTCGACATCGATCTGCGTGAACTCCGGCTGCCGATCGGCCCGCATGTCTTCGTCGCGGAAGCAGCGCGCGATCTGGAAGTAGCGGTCGAAGCCCGCCGCCATGAGAATCTGTTTGTAGATCTGCGGACTCTGCGGCAGCGCGAAGAACTCGCCCCGGTGGACCCGGCTGGGCACCAGAAAGTCGCGGGCCCCCTCGGGCGTCGGCTTCGTGAGGATCGGTGTCTCGACCTCCACGAAGCCCTGCGCGTCCAGGTAGTTGCGGGCCGCCAGGATCAGGCGGTGGCGCAGCAGCAGGTTGTCGCGCAGCTCCGGACGGCGCAGGTCGAGCACCCGGTGGCGCAGACGCAGCTCTTCGGCCGGCAGTTCCTCGTCGGGCTGGCGATAGACCGGAATCGCCGGTGTGTCGGCCTCGTTGAGCACCTCGAGCGACGCCGCTCGCACCTCGATGTCGCCGGTGGCCAGCTCGGGGTTGCGCGCCTCGTCGGGCCTCAGGTGGACCGTGCCGCGCACCCGCACCACGTCTTCGGCCCCCACCCGGTGGCCGACCTCGAGCGAGGCGGCGTCGGTCCAGTCGGGGCCCAGAGACACTTGCACGAGCCCGCTGCGGTCGCGCAGGTCCACGAAGAGCAGGCCCCCCAGGTCGCGGCGGCGATGCACCCATCCGGCCAGCACCACTTCCCGGCCCTCGTCCTGCGCGCGCAGGCCACCCACCATGCGGCTGCGCCCCTCGGTTCGTTCGATCGTCGTGTCGCTCATGAAGACGGTTCTATGATCCCGTTCGGGAGGTTCGGCGCTGAGCCCTCACACGGGCCGCTGCGGCTGCCGCGAAACCGAGGGCCGTGCCCAGGGCGTCGGCGGCCACGTCGGCCGCCGACGGCGTGCGGCCGGGCACGAACGCCTGGTGCCACTCGTCGCTGACCCCGTAGAGGGCACCGAGCGCGAGGAACAGCCAGGCCGGCGCATGGGGATGAGCGTGCTCCCTGGCCCACCACAGCGCCGCGCCGAGCACGGCATAGAGCAGCGCGTGCACGACCCCGTCGGGTACCCGTAGGGGTCCCAGGTCGGGCCGCGACCACGCGCTCAACAAAAAGAGGACCGCTGCCCAGAGCGCAGCCGGCCCCCACGCGACGATTCGTCCGTTCACGCAGCCGTGCGAATCCTGTTGCGAGACAGCGCGCCGACCTCCTCCGTGAAAAGCATGGAATTTCCGTGGCAAAGCTACACGGGGCCGGGGGCCGATACAAGAAACTCGGTCGGCTCCGGAGTGGGTGAGGCCGGGGTTATATTGGCGCGATGGACCGTTCCCCCGACGCCGGCCCCGACCGGCCCGACCTGCTGGGGCTCGACCCCGACGCCCTCTCGGCCGCTCTGCGCGCCCATTTCGAGAGCCGCGGTCAGCCCGAATACCGCGCGCGCCAGGTCGCGCGCTGGATCTACGAGGCCCGTGCCGAGAGCTTCGACGACATGACCGACCTCCCCGCAGCCGAGCGCGGGGCGCTGGCCGAGGCGTTCGAGTTGCGCGAGCCCCGGGCCGAATCGGTCGCCCGCTCCGCCGACGGCACCGCCAAGCATCTGTGGCGCCTGGCCGACGGAGAGCTCGTCGAGTCCGTGCTCATTCCCACGCCGCGACGGCTCACGCTCTGCCTCTCCTCGCAGGCGGGCTGCGCGATGGGGTGCACCTTCTGCGCGACCGGCTGGACCGGCTTCGGGCGACAGCTCGGCGCGGGCGAGATCGTGGCCCAGTACCGCGCCTCGCAGCGCTGGGCCGAAGCGCACGGATACGGCCGCATCGGCAACGTGGTCTACATGGGGATGGGCGAGCCCCTCGCGAACCGGCGTGCCGTGTTCGCCTCGCTCGAGGTGCTCAATCGCGGCTACGGACTCGGGGCCCGCCGCATCACCGTCTCGACGGTGGGTGTCGTGCCGGGCATTCTCGAACTGGCGGCCCGGCCCGAGCAATTCCGCCTGGCGCTCAGCCTGCACGCGCCCCTGTCCGAACTGCGCGCCCGCCTCATCCCCCTCGAGCGCCGATACCCCCTGCCCGAGCTGATGGAGGCCCTGCGCCGTTTCGACCAGGCCGGGGGCAAGCGGATCACCTTCGAGTACACCATGATCGCCGGGGTGAACGACGATCCGGCGTTGATCGACCCCTTGGCCGGGCTCGCGGCGGAGGTGGACGCGTTCGTCAACCTGATCCCGTTCAACCCGATTCCCTGGCAGCCCGACTGGCGGCCGAGTCCCGCGAAACGCCTGGAGCAATTCCGCTCCGGCCTGGAGCGCCGCGGGGTGTCGGCGGCCGTACGGGAGCCCCGTGGACGCGACATCGACGCCGCCTGCGGACAGCTTCGCGCGAACGCGCTCGTGGAGCTCGATCCCTCGCGGCCGCGGGCCCGCGTGGCCGGGGAGTCGAGCGACTGACGCCTGGGCGCGCGAGGGGCCGTGGCCGGCCTCGAGGGCCCCTCAACGGATGCGTCGGAAGATGCGCTCCGTACGGATGGCGGTGAGCGCGGGGAGCGGCCGCACGGAGCGGTCGTCCCACGAGTAGTAGATGAGCGACGCCCTCCCCTCGACGCGCCAGGTCGCCAGCGGCCCCCAGTAGCGGGAGTCGAGGCTCTGATCCCGGTTGTCGCCCAGCATGAAGTAATGGCCCTCGGGCACCACCAGCGGTCCCCAGTTGTCGCGCGTGGGCCTGTACGTCGAGGCGTCGACCGTATCGACCAACGCGTCGCGCTGCCACACGAACCAGTCCGACCACGCGTCCGTCTCGGGCTCGCGGTGGAGTACGTAGGGCTCGACCTGTTCCTCACCGTTGATGTACAGCGTGCCGCCCCGCATCCATAGCGTGTCGCCCGGCATGCCGATGAGCCGCTTCACGAGCTTGAGCTCCGGGTCGTGGTGCGGGTCGAACACGACGACGTCGCCGCGCCTGGGCTCGCTATAGCCCGGCAGGTGCTTGCGCGTGAACGGGATGCGCGCGCCGTAGGCGAGTCGGTTCACGAGCAGGTAGTCGTTGACGAGCAACGTGTTCTCCATCGACCCCGACGTGATCACGAAGGTCTGCAGCACGAACGTGCGCAGGACCACGAACAGCACCACCGCGATCGCGATCGACTTGCCCCACTCGGCAAGCGCTCCACCCCGGCGTCCCTCGCCGGCCCGCTCGCCGTCGCCGTCGGCCTTCGCGCCGGCCGGCCCGGCCGACGACGCCGTCGAGGTCCCGGTCCGGTCGCGGCGCCCGAAGGTCCGCTCCTTCTTCTTCCTCTTCTTCGCCATTCCCTCGCCGCCTCAGCGGAAGAAGCGCCGCACGTCCCACCACGGCGCGTCGTGTTCGGAGGTTCCGGAGTCCCGCGGCGCGGGCTCCCATGCCGCACCGAGCCGTACGGTGACGTCCAGGTAAAGGTTCGCCTGCGGTTCGGAGCGTACCGTGGTGGCTCCGAGCACGTCGGCGACGGCCCGCGCGGCGTCGAGACGGCCGACCCGGTCCAGAACGACCGTCGAATCCTGGCCGAACGCCTCAGCGTTCCCGAAGTAGACGACGTCGAACCCGGCTTCACGGAGCAGTTCGGTTGCGCGCAGGGCCATGCCGGGCACGCCGCCGGCGTTGAGCACCTCGACCCGCACCCGACCCACCGGCCGGGCGACCGGATCGAGCGCCTCGCGGGCCGCCGCATCGCGGCGGTCGGCCTCGGGAAGCGGTTTCCACTGCGCGATGGCCGAGCCGATGAAGGCACCGGCCGCCAGCACGATCAGCGTGACCAGCAGTGCGCGCATCCGCTGCATCATCGCTCCGGCTCCACCAGGGCGTTCCACAGGCCGAGGGTCTCGTCGCGTACGGGCCGCCCGCGCTTGATCAGGTGTCGGATGCGTTCTCCCACGATGTCTCGCACGACGGCGTCCATGTCTTCGGGCATCCGCTCCCGCAGCCTGGCGCGCCACTTGGGGCGCAGGCGGCGTTTCGGTTCGAGGAAGTCGGCCGCGTAGAGGGCCTTGCCGAGATCGTCGAAACCCGGGTGTCCGAGGGTGTGGTAGCGGATGGCGTGCAGAAAGGGCTCGTCGTCCACGCCCTCCGCGGCAAGCCGCTCCGCCGCCGCCGGCCCGTGCAGGATGCGGCCCGGCAGGTCGCGGAAGGCCTCGGGCACCTGCGGCCGCAGCGCCTCGGGGTCGGCCTCGCGCAACACGTCGTGGAGCCAGCCGGCGGCCTTCCAGCGACGCACCTCGTCCTCGTGTTCGCCGCGAGCCTGTGCCCAGGTCTTCATGAGCTTGGCGACCCGCTTCATGTGCCGCCTGCGCGCCTTGCCGACCTGGGCCCAGTCGGGCAGGTCGCCCTCCGCGGCCGCCAGTACCAACGGGTGGAGCCCACTCACGGTGCCTCCTCCCCCAGCACGGCGTTGTCGATCAGCCGCGTGCTTCCGCAGAACGCCGCCAGCGCGAGCACCGAGTCGGCGTCGGCTTCGGGCACGGGCTCGAGGTGCGGGCCCACGACCTCGGCGTACTGGAGCTCGAGCGCCTCGCGCCGGGCGATCTCGCGCGCCGCCGCGTCGACCAGAGCCATGGGGCTCCGCTCCCCCTCGGCAAACGCCGCGAGGGCGGCCCTGAGCCCCTCGACCAGGCCGACCGCGTCGGCGCGCTCCGCGGGCGTCAGATACGTGTTGCGAGAGCTGAGGGCCAGCCCGTCCGGCTCCCGCACGATGGGCGCCATACGGACGTCCACACCGAGTTCCAGATCGGCCACCATACGCCGCACCAGCACGCCCTGCTGGAAGTCCTTGCGGCCGAACACGGCCACGTCGGGACGCACGAGGCCGAAGAGCCGCGCCACCACGGTGAGCACCCCCCGGAAGTGGCCGGGCCGGTAGCGCCCACACAGCCGCTCGGCGAGCGGACCGGGATCGACGGTCACCAGCGGGGCGCCGTCCGGGTAGATCACGGCCTCGTCCGCAGGAGCGAAGACCAGGTCCACATCACGTCGCCCGCACAGGTCCAGATCGCGCTCCAGGTCACGCGGGTAGCGGTCGAGGTCCTCGCCGGGACCGAACTGGAGCGGGTTCACGAAGATCGACACCACCACCCGGTCGGCCGCCTCGCGGGCCCGGTCCACCAGACTGAGGTGACCCTCGTGCAGGTAGCCCATGGTGGGCACGAAGCCCACACGAGCCCCTCCGGCCCGTAGGTCGGCCAATGCCGCAGCCAGCGTCTCGCGGTCGCGTGCGACGATCATTCGGCGTCGAAGCTGTGCTCGGCGTCGGGGTAGCGGCCCTCGCGAACGTCTGCGGCGAAGGCCTCGACGGCCGCCCTGGCCTCGTCGGCAAGCGACGCGTAGCGCTTCAGGAAGCGGGGCTCGAAGCCCGGGTTGAGGCCCAGCAGGTCGTGCGTCACCAGCACCTGCCCGTCGCACCCCGGACCCGCTCCGATGCCGATCGTGGGGATGTCGAGCGCCTCGCTGATGTCGGCCGCCAGGGGTGCGGGCACCAGCTCGAGCACGAGCGAGAAGCAGCCGGCGTCCTGCAGCCGTTCTGCCTCGTCCCGCAGGCGCCGGGCGTCGGCGTCGCCCCTGCCCTGCACCCGGTATCCCCCGAGCGCGTGCACCGACTGGGGCGTGAGCCCGACGTGCCCCATCACCGGAATCCCCGCTTCGACGAGCGCGCGCACGTCGGCGGCCCGCCGCTCGCTGCCGCCCTCGAGCTTCACCGCCTGCGCGCCGGCCTCCTTCAGGGCCCGCCCGCCCGCGCGCAGCGCGTCCTCCACCGAGGCCTGATAGCTCATGAAGGGTAGGTCGAGCACCACGAACGCCTCGGGCGCGCCGCGTCGCACCGCGGCCGCGTGATGCACCATCTCGTCGAGCGTGACCGGGAGCGTGGTGTCATATCCCAGGCCCACCTGCGCGAGCGAGTCGCCGACCAACAGCATGTCCGCTCCCCCCGCGTGCGCGATGCGCGCGAAAGGCGCGTCGAACGCGGTAAGCACCACGATGCGCCGACCCGCCCGCTTCATTTCCAGAAAGCGGCGCACGGTCGGGCGAGAGCGCGGGGAGCCGTCGGCGCTGGACACGTCTGGGATTCGGTTCGTTGGGAGGTCGCCGGCACGGCGCGCCGACCCGGCGGACTACCGGGACGACCCGGGCCCCGTGCCCGGGCGGCCTGCCGACCCGGGAAGCTAGTGCCCGTGCGGCCTGCGCGGTAGCGCCGCCGTCGGGTGGGGCGACCCCGCGCCCGCATCCCGGCCCGGGCCAGGGCGCCGGCCATCCGCTACCTTCCCGCCATGAGCCTCTCGTTCGACGCCACACTGTGCCGTGCGCTCGCCCGCGAGCTGGACCGCCGCCTGCACGGACGCCGGACGCGCGCCGTGTTCTTCGACCGGCGCACACCCGCACTCCAGCTCGTCCTCGCCGACGGCGCCCTGCGCTTTCGCCTGGGACCGGCCGACGCCGGCCTCGACCTGATCGACGGCGACCCCGGCGATCCGCCGGCCGCTGCGCGCACGCTCCCCTGCCGCGTGGGGGCCGTCGAGGCCCTCGCCGACGAGCGCATCCTTCGCGTGCACCTGCAGCGCGTGCGTGGCTCGGTGCGTCATCGCAAGCTGGTGATCGAGCTGGCCGGCAACCGGGCGAACGCCTTCCTGCTCGAAGGCGAGCAGGGCGTCGTCCGCCACGCCCTGCGGTCCCGGCCCGACGGGCCCCGCCCGCTCATGGTCGGGCGGCCGTGGACCCCGCCGCCGCCCTCCACCCGTCTGGGCGTGGGCGGGGCGGCCGAGCTCGGCCGCGAGGGCTTCGCGGCCCTGCTCGACGAGCTGCGCGCGGCCGCGGCGGTGGACGAGGCGGCCCTGCGTAGCGGGCTGCTACGCCGCCTGGCCTGGGCGTCGCGGCTCAACGCCGACGCGCTCGCGGCGCTCGTGGTCGCCGGCCGTGACGACGACGCGTGGGCGTTGTGGACGGCGCTGGCCGACCCGCCCGAGGGCGGCGCGGGCATCCTCGAGCACCCGACCGCCGGGCCCCATCCCTACCCGATGCCTCTGCCGGGCCATGCGTTCCGCCCGACGGGCTCGTTGCTCGAGGCCTTCCTTGCGACCGCCCCTGCTCCGGCCGACGGGGCCGCGCCGCGGCCCCGAGCGGACGCGGGGGCGCTTCTGCCCGGGGCCCTGCTCGAGCGCCTCGAGGCGGCC
>RFGQ01000531.1 GCA_003695865.1 Gemmatimonadota bacterium
CGCCGCCTCCCTCGCGCCGGTGCTCGGTCCGGCGCTCTACCGGGCCGCGGGTCACCGCCTCACGCCGCTCGCGTTTCTCGACGGGCTCGTGTACGTGGCGCTGCCCGGGCTCGTGTTTCTGGTCGTCTTCCCCGAATCCGCCGGTGTGGGCAACTGGACGCCCCTCGCGCTGCTCGTCCTCGGGGCGGTCGGCCCGTCGCTCGCCGAACGCCTCTTTCACCGCTTCGCCGAGGGCACCCACCGGCTCGCGGTGTTCCTGGGCGTGTCGGGCCTGGCGCTGCACGCGCTGCTCGAGGGCGCGGCACTGGGCCCCGCGGTGCTGGGCACGGAGGGGGGTAGCCCTTTCGTGCTCGCCGTGGTCCTGCACCGTCTGCCCGTCGGGCTGGCGGTGTGGTGGCTGCTGAGGCCTTCGTACGGGCCGCGCGTGGCGCTCGGCGCCATCGCCGCGCTCATCGCCTGCACGCTCGCGGGGTACGGAGCGGGCGAGGAGCTCACGACGGCCCTGAGCGGCCGGGCCGCCGGCCTGTTCCAGGCCTTCGTGGCGGGAACGCTGCTGCACGTGGTCTTCCACAAGGCGCCCACGCCCGCCCAGATGTCGGGCATCGAAGGCCGCCCGGCGCCGGCGCGCGCCGAGGGGTGGGGCGCCCTGGCGGGGCTGGCGCTGCTGGCGGCCGTCGCCTGGCCCGAGATGGCGAGCGGCGAGCACGGAGGCCACGCCGTTGCCGAGTTCGCCCGCCGCTTCGCCGGCCTCACGCTCGAGAGCGCCCCCGCCCTGCTGCTCGCCTACATCGCGGCAGGGCTGCTCAGTGAGTTCATGCCCGCCTCGTCCATCGCCTGGATGGCGCGCGGCGGCTCGCTGAGTTCGGCCGCCCGGGGCATGACCGTGGGCCTGCCCTTCCCGGTCTGCTCCTGCGGGGTCGTGCCCCTGTACCGGACGCTCGTCACCCGGGGCGCGCCCGCCGCCGCGGCCATGGCGTTCCTGGTGGCCACCCCCGAGCTGGGCTTCGACGCCGTGTTCCTCTCGTTCCCGCTGCTGGGCGGCCCCATGACGCTCATCCGCGTGGGCGCCGCGGCCCTCACGGCGCTGCTGGTCGGGTGGATCGTGGGGGGCTGGCTGGCCCGCCGGGGCGGAGACCACCGCGCGGTCGACGAGGCGCCGCCGGCCGAGGCGCCCACCGGTCCGCTCGGCACCCGCCTGGCGCGGGCGGCCGGCGCCGGCTTCGGGGACGTGGTCGATCACACGGCGCCCTGGATCCTGCTGGGCCTCTTCGTGGCCGCGGCCGCTGCGCCCTACCTGGAGGGCGGCTGGCTCGGCGCGATCCCCTCGGGGCTCGACGTGGCGGTGTTCGCGCTGCTGGGCCTGCCCACGTACGTGTGCGCGTCGTCGGCCACGCCGCTCGTGGCGGCGCTCATGGCCGGCGGGCTCTCGCCCGGCGCCGCCCTCGCGTTCCTCATCACGGGCCCGGCCACCAACGCCACCACGTTCGGCGTGCTCGCGCAGTTGCACGGGCGCCGGGCGGCGCTCGTCTTCTCGCTCACGATCATCGGCCTTTCGGTGGGCCTGGGCCTGCTGGTGAACGGCGTGTGGGGCCACCTGACCACGCCCTCGCTGGACGCCCTCGCCGAGGAGCCGGGGTCCGTGGTGGAGCGGATCAGCGC
>RFGQ01000532.1 GCA_003695865.1 Gemmatimonadota bacterium
CGCCGCCTCCCGGCGCTGGGCGCCCTCGCAGCCCTCGCAGCCCTCGCCCTGACGGCCGCACTCTCGCCGCTCGCCGCCCAGCGCACACCGCGGTGCAGCACCGAAGGCGAAGTGGCGCGCCTGCCGCACCATCTCGAAGAGACCAGCGGCGCGGCGGTCAGCATCGCCGACCCCCGGCTCGTGTGGACGCACAACGATTCGGGGCACGAGGCCGAGCTCTTCGCGCTCACGCTCGACGGCAGCGTCGAGGGCCGCGTCGAACTCGACGCGCCCGCACTCGACTGGGAGGACATCGCGGTGGCCCGCTGCGCGGCGGGCGCCTGCGTCTACGTCGCCGACACCGGCGACAACCTCGAGGCGCGCACCTCGGTCTCCATCCTGCGTCTGCCCGAACCCGACCCGCACGAGCACACGACGGCCCACGCGCAGGTCTTTCCGGTGCGCCTGCCCGACGGTCCTCGCGACGTCGAGGCGCTCTTCGTACTTCCCGGCGAACGCGTCTACCTGGTCTCCAAGGGCCGCAACCATCCGGCGACGGTGTACCGCTATCCCGGGCCGCTTCGGCCCGATACGGTCACGCTGGTCGAGGTGCAGAAGCTCTCGCAGGGTCCGCTCGCTCCGCCCCGGATGGTCACGGGCGCCGACGCTTCACTCGACGGATCGCGCGTGCTCGTACGAACCTACCAGTCGCTCCACATCTACCGGTGGGACGCCGAGGCCGGCCGCCTGGCCGGTGTACCCCGTGGGGAGATCGACCTGCGAAGCCTGGCCGAGCCCCAGGGGGAAGGCGTCGCGGTCGGGCGCAGCGGCCGGGTGATCCTCACGTCCGAAGGGCATCGAGGCCACCGACCCCTGCTCACCGTGCTGCGCTGCGAGGGGCCGGGCTTCTAGCCGGCTCCGGCGCCCACGGGGGCGCCTCCCCCCGGGGCCGTCGTCGACGCCCGCCGCGCGGACGCCAGGGCCGCGGGCCACCGCGGCCGCCCGCGCCACGACCGTCCAGCGCTGGCGCGTTCCCCCGCAGCGTGCGCACATTGCCCGCCGGTCCGGCCCGAGGGTGGCCCATCACCGCGCCATTTCCCACCGGGCCCGCCGGCCACCGCCGCCGTCCGAACCATCAGCTCGAGGAAGTACGCATGTTCCGGGGTCGATTCGCACGTTCCGCGCTGCTCGCCGCAGCGCTCTCCGCCGCCACGCTCTCTGCGGGCATTTCCCCGGTCCTCGCGCAGGAGGCCGGTCCCAAGGCCCCGCCGACGATCGAAGAGAAGACCGAGGGCATGCAGAAGATCGACGGGTACGTGCCCGTCTACTTCGACGCCCGCGACGGCAAGATCTGGCTCGAGATCGGCCGCTTCGACACCGAGTTCCTGCACTACACCTCGCTCCCGGCGGGGCTGGGCCAGAACGACATCGGGCTCAATCGGGGCGACCTCGGACCACGCCGGGTCGTCGTCTTCCGGCGCGTCGGTCCCCGGGTGCTCATGGTGCAGCCGAATTACGACTACCGCGCCGTCACCGACGACCCGCTCGAGCGCCGCTCGGTCGAGGACGGCTTCCCGACCGCCGTCCTGTGGGGCTTCACGGTCGCGGCCGAAACGGAGGGGCGCGTCCTCGTCGACGCCACGCCGTTCTTCCTGCGCGACTGGCACGGCGTGATCCAGACGCTGCGCCGCGCCAACCAGGGCACGTGGCGCTTCGACGACTCACGCTCGGCGATCCATATGCCCCGCACCCGCGGCTTCCCCAAGAACACCGAAGTCGAGCTCACGCTCACGTTCACTTCCGACAACCCGGGCCGACTGGCCAACTCGGTGGCGGCCACGCCCGGCGTGCTGACCGTGCGCCAGCACCACTCCTTCGTCGAACTCCCCGAACTGGGCACGTACGAGCCCCGCCGCGCCGATCCGCGGGCCGGCTTCTTCGGCGTCTCGTACATGGACTTCGCGACGCCCATCGGGGAGCCCCTCACGAAGCGCTACATCGCGCGCCACCGGCTCGAGAAGAGAGATCCCTCGGCGGCCGTGAGCGAGCCCGTCGAGCCCATCGTCTACTATCTGGACCCCGGCACGCCCGAACCCGTGCGCTCCGCGTTGCTCGAAGGCGGCAACTGGTGGAACCAGGCCTTCGAAGCGGCGGGATACCGCAACGCGTTCCGCGTCGAGATGCTGCCCGACACCGCCGACCCCATGGACCTGCGCTACAACGTGATCCAGTGGGTGCACCGCTCCACCCGGGGATGGAGCTACGGCAACTCGGTGACCGATCCGCGGACGGGCGAGATCCTCAAGGGCCACGTCACACTCGGTTCGCTGCGCGTGCGCCAGGACTACCTCATCGCCGAAGGCCTGCTCTCTCCCTACGGAGAGGACGGATCCGTACCCGACGACATGCGCGAGATGGCGCTCGCGCGCATTCGTCAGCTCTCGGCGCACGAGATCGGCCACACGCTGGGCCTCGCGCACAACTACATCGCGAGCGCGCAGCGCGCCGCCGGCGTGCAGTCGGTCATGGACTACCCTCACCCCCGGGTGCGCCTGGCCGCCGACGGCTCCGTCGACGTGAGCGACGCCTACGAGACCGAGATCGGCGCCTGGGACAAGGTCGCCATCGCCTACGGCTACCAGGACTTCCCCGACGGCACCGACGTGGACGCCGCGCTCGACTCCATCCTGCGCGACGCGCGCGAACGCGGCATCACGTTCATCAGCGACCAGGACGCCCGCCCCTCGGGCAGCGCCCACCCGAACGTCCACCTGTGGGACAACGGGCCCGACGCGGCGGCCGAACTCGAGCGCATGATGGACGTGCGACGCGTCGCACTCGACCGCTTCGGCGCCTCGGCCGTGCGCATGGGCCGTCCGCTGGCCACGATCGAAGAGGCCCTCGTGCCGCTCTACCTGCACCACCGCTACCAGGCCGAGGCGGCGGCCAAGGTGGTGGGCGGCCTCTACTACACCTATGCGCTGCGCGGCGATGGACAGGAACCACTCCGATTCGTGCCGGCCGAGGAACAGGGGCGGGCCCTCGACGCGCTGCTGCGCACGCTGCGCCCCGACGAGCTCGCGCTGCCCGAAGCCGTGCTCAGCGTGATCCCGCCCAGGCCCTACGGCTACGGTCTCGGACCGGAGCTCTTCCGGCGACACACGGGCCTCGTGTTCGACGCCCTGGCTCCGGCCGAGGCGGCTTCGGACCTCACCGTGGGCATGCTGCTCGACCCGCAGCGCGCAGCCCGGCTGGTCGAGCAGGAGGCGCGCGACCCCTCGCTTCCGGGACTCGACGAGGTGCTCCGGCGCCTGGTCGAGGCCACCTTCGACGCGCGGCCCGAGGACGGCTACGAGGCCGAGATCGCGCGCACCGTGCAGCGCGTGGTGGCCCAACGGATCATGGGCCTGGCCGAGCGCGCCTCGATGGCGCAGGTGCGCGCGCTCGCCACACGGCAGCTCGTTCTGCTACGCGATCGCCTGAGCGCCGACCCAGGAGACGGCGCCGAAGAGCAGGCGCATCGCATGCTGCTCGCAATGGACATCGGGCGCTTCCTCGAGCGACCCTATCAACCGGCGCCGGCGCCCTCCACGCTGCCCGCGCCGCCGGGCTCGCCGATCGGAGGCGGAGGAGATGCGGGCACGATGGGCGGCGGCTCCACGGATGCGGCGTGGTTCGGCGGCCCGGTGCCGGCCGCCGACCCGCTTTCCATGGCCCTCGCATCGGGCGCGCCGGATCTGCGCTGTTCGTGGTGGTGGTAGCGCGTTCCGACAGTGCGTCCGCCGCCTCCGGGCTCCCTCCTGGGACCCTCCCGGCGGCGGCGCCCCCCGGTCGACCGTCCGTCCCGGAGACCCCCCCGGCGGTCCCGGGAAGCCTTCTTCACTTGCGCGTAGGACTGCACGGTCCCTAGGCTGAGGGTTTCGCCCCGCCGAAAACCAGCCCCCGGACCCCTCGCATGAAGCGCCGCGACCGCTCGATCAACGTCTTCAACATGTCCATGCTGGACGTGATCTCAGGGGCGCTCGGGGCGTTTCTGATCATCATGATCGTGCTCATGCCGTACTACCGGAAGGAGCACATCGACTACCGCGCCGAGATCGAGAGCCTCAGGGCCGCCCTCGCCGAGACCGAGTCGCTCGCCGAGGCCCTGGCCGACGCCACTGCACGGGCCGAGGCCGCCGAGCGCCGCGCGGAAGCCGCCGAAGCCCGGGCCTCCCGGGCGGAGGCGTCCGCGGCCGAGGCTCGCAGCCGCGCCGCGGCCGCCGAGGCCAGGGCCGCCGAGGCCGCGCGCAAGGCCGACAACGCACTCAAGGTCGACCTGGTCTTCGCGCTCGACGTCACCAGCAGCATGGCCGACGAGCTCGACGAGCTGCGCGGCAGCGTGCGCATGATCACGGCAGCGCTCAAGAGCTCGGCCGGCTCGCTGCGCATCGGCTTCATCGCCTACCGCGACGAGGGCGACGCCTTCGTGACGCGCCGCTTCGCGCTGACCGACATGAGCGAAGGCGGCATCGATCGCCTGCAGACGTTCGTGGACGGCCTCGCGGCGGCCGGGGGAGGCGACGCCCCCGAAGCCGTGGACCAGGCGGTGATCGAGGCGATCGGCCTCTCGTGGCGTGGCGACGCCCGCGGTATCCTGCTCGTGATCGGAGACGCCGCCGCGCACCCCGGAGACGTCGAGCGCACCTTCGAGGCTGCGCGCCGCTTCCGTGCAAGCGGCGAGGACCGGCGCGTCTCTACCCTGTACGTCGGCTCGTCCACGTCGAGCCACGCGGACTTCTTCCGCCGCCTCGCCGAGGCCGGCGGCGGCGATTATCAGGCGGTGGGGGGGTCTTGAGTCCACCCGCTTCGCCCCTCCACGCACCCCGAGGAACGGTGTGGCGATGACAGCCCCGGAGCAGCGCTTCTCGATCGGCCGCGCCAGCGGCTGCGACATCGTCGTACCCGACCCCTCGGTAAGCCGACATCACGCCGAGTTGGTAGTCCTGCCCGACGGTAAGCTGTTCCTCATCGACCGACGGAGCTCCCGGGGGACGGCCATCCTGCGCGGCGGACAGCGCATCGCGGTGACGCAGGAGGTCATCTCGCCCACCGACGTGCTGTGCTTCGGC
>RFGQ01000533.1 GCA_003695865.1 Gemmatimonadota bacterium
GGCACGCGGGTGGGCGCGGGAGCTCCACCGCCGCGTACCGCGCCAGTTCCTGCATGCGTGGAGGCTCGCCTTCACCCATCCGACCGAAGGCCGTACGATGCGATTCGAAGCGCCGCTGCCGTCCGATCTCGCGGACGCGGCGGCCTGGGCAAGACAACCGGCGCAGGGTGCGCCGGAGAACCGATAGGGAGCCGTGGTCAGCAGCGATCTCGATCCACGCTTCACGTTCGAGAGCTTCGTCGTGGGGCCGGCCAATCGGCTGGCCTGCGCCGCGGCGCGCCGGGCGGCGGACTCGCCGGGAGCGAGCTACAATCCGCTGTTCATCTATTCGGACTCGGGGCTCGGCAAGTCGCACATCCTCTCCGCCATCGCCCACTACGCCATCCGGGTCCATCCGGAGCACGGCGTGCGCTACGTGGCCGTCGAGAGCTTTCTCGAGGAGCTGAGCCGCGCCATCGCGGCCGGTGAGCAGGACCGCCTTCGGGAGCGTTACGAGGAACTCGACATCCTTCTGCTCGACGACGTGCAGTTCCTCACCGGCCAGACCGAGGCGCAGGAGATGCTGCTGCGCCTGCTCGACCACCTGAGCGCCCACGGGTCGCAGATCGTGCTCGCCAGCGATCGGGCTCCCTCCGACATCGACGGCCTCGACGTGCGGCTGGTATCGCGCTTCAGTGGCGGGCTCATCGTCGACATCGGCCGCCCCGAATACGAGACCCGCGTCGCCATCCTGCGCCGCAAGGCCGAGGAGCGGGGCCAGACGCTGTTGCCCGGCGTGGCCGAGGTCGTGGCCCGGGCCGAGTTCAAGAACGTGCGGGAGCTCGCCGGAGCCCTCAACAAGATCATCGCGGTGCAGGAGCTCGAGGGCCGCCAGGTCGACAAGGACGAGGTCCGGCCGCTGCTGGGGCTCGGCCCCGAGCCCGCGGGTGCGGGTCCGGACAGTGGTGTCTCGGCCGATGCGCTCATGGACGAGTTCGGCGCATTCATCCAGGAGCTGTCGAGCACGGTGGCGTCGAAGGTCGAGCACGAGGAGGCGCCCTGGCGGCGCCTGCTGCGGCAGACGGCCGAGACCTTCGAGGCCGACGGCTATTCGGCCACGCGTCTGCGCCGCATGCTCGAGTCGGACAAGGCCCCCGACGACCCGCAGGCGGTGGTGGACCGGTACCGGGCCGACATCCAGGCGCTGCGCCAGATCGGGCGTGAGCTCGACCGGGTGGGCAATCCGTGGCCCGAGGCCGCCATCGGGCTGCTCAAGGACCCCGAGCGGGTGGAAGAGGCGGCGTCGTTGCTCGCTTCGGCCCGTGAGCGGGTGCGCCCGTTCCCGATCATCGGCGAGGGCCCCGACCTCGATCAGATCGCCGAGCACTTCCCGACGCTCGCCGTGAACGCGGCTCGCAAGATGCTCGCGCCCAAGCGGCCGGAGTTCAATCCGCTCTACCTGTGGTCGCCCGACCCGCTGCAGGCGCAGGGCCTGCTGGGAGCGATGGGGCGAAGCTTCATCGCCGAGGATCCCATGCGGCGCGTGGCGATCACGTCGGCCGCCGAGTTCGCCGAGGACTTCATCCGGGCGCTGTCCCAGGGCGTGGCGGGCGCCTGGCGCGAGCGCTGGTGGACCGTGGACCTGCTGCTCGTGTACGGAGCCGAGGCGCTGTCCGAGACCGAGCGCGCGCAGGACGAGTTCTTCCACCTCTTCGAGGCGGCGAACCGGCGCGGCGCGAGGGTCGTCATCGCCGCGGACCGGCCGCCCAGCGGCATCCACTCGATCGACGACCGGCTGCGCTCCCGCTTCGAGGGCGGACTCGTGGTCGAGGCGCGCTCCGACACGCTTCCGCCGGCGCTGTGCGAGTTGAACCTTCAGGAAGCGCCGCCCGAGTACATCCAGGACGAGGACCCCTGGCGCTCCTTCGAGCGGCCCAAGGTGGCCGACGCGGTCATTCCGCCGCTCGAAGAGCTGCAGCAGGGCGAGCGGGGGGGGCTGTTCCTGGAAGGCGTCGACCCGGAGACCGGAGAGGCGGTGGCGGCGCCCGAAGGGGGGACGAGCCCGGCTGCGGCGGCGGCGCAGGCCACGCCCACCGGCCAACGGGCGTGGCGCCCGTCGCGTGAGCGCGTGGTCTGGGACTGGCCCAGCATCGAGGATCGCATCGTCGAGGACGAGGAGTAGGGAAGGGCCATGGCCATCGAAGGATCCATCGCCGACGTCAGCCTGGCCGACATCTGTCAGCTTCTGGCCATGGGTCGGAAGACCGGCTGTCTCGCGATCACCGACCGCTCGAACTTCGGCTACATCTACTTCGACAACGGACGCGTGGTCTACGCATCGGTCGTGAACCGCCCCGACCGACTCGGCGAGCTCCTGGTCAAGAACGACGTCATCACGCGTGAGCACCTCTCCCAGGCCATGGAGCGCCAGGCGCACGAGAAGGGCAAGCGCCTGGGAGAGATTCTGGTCGAGATGGGCGCCGTGTCGCAGGACGACCTCGACCGCTACATCTCCCTCCAGATCGAGGAAGCGGTCTACCATCTCTTCGCGTGGACACAGGGGTCGTTCCACTTCAATCCCGATCAGCGCCCCGACGACAACGTCTTCCTGGTCTCGATCAACGCCGACGCCCTGCTCATGGAAGGCGCGCGTCGGGTCGACGAGTGGAGCCTGATCGAGAAGAAGATCCCCTCGATGGACCTGGTCTTCGCGCTGGAGCGGGATCCGCGCGAAGAGGAGGGGGTCGAACTCAGCGAACACCAGCGTCGTCTCATCCCGCTCATCGACGGCACGCGCTCGGTCGAAGACCTCGTGCACGAATCGGGGCTCGTGGAATTCGACACCGGCAAGGCGCTCTACGGGCTGATCCAGGGTGGCTTCGCGGTGCAGGTGGGGCGGCGCAGCTCCGAGGACGAGGGCGCGACGGCCGCCCGCATCGAAGAGCACCTCAATCTGGGGCGGGCCTTCTACCGGTCCGGCATGATCGAGGACGCGGCCCGCGAGTTCCGCAAGGCGCTCGAGGTCGATCCGAAGCAGCCCGAGGCGCGGCGCCGGCTGGGCCTGCTGTCGCTGCGGGCGGGGCGCGCGCAGGAGGCGCTCGTCCACTTCGATGAGATGGCTCAGAACGGCGATCCCAGCTACGCGGTGCTGCGCAACCGGGCGCTTGCGCTCGAGCGGATGGGCCGCTTCCAGGAAGCGATCGACGCGCTCGACGAGGCGGCGCTGCTGCGCGCGGACGATCCGGAGGTGCTGTTGGCACGCGGGATCGTGCAGTTCAAAGCGGGCGACGGGGCGGGCGCCCGTCAGACCCTGGCCGCCTACCGCAAGGCGCTCGGCGACACCACCCCTCCGCCCATGTTCTACGCCTACGCGGTGCTGGCGGCGGGCATCGACGGCGCCTTCGACGAGGCGCTCGCCCTCGGTCGCGAGGGACTCGAGCACTACCCCGAAGACGGGCGCATTCTGGTGAACACGGGCGCCGTGATCGAGCAGACCGGCGAGCGCACGGCCGCTGTGGCCTATTACGAGCGTGCGGTCAAGAGCCCCACGGCGCCGCCGCAGGCCCACAAGGCGCTGGGGGACGTGGCATTCGAGGCGGGGGACGCGGCGACCGCCCGCAAGCACTATGAGGCCGCCATCGCGCTCGACCCGCGCCTGGGCGAGGACGTGTACGTGAAGCTCGGCATGCTGGCCTTCCAGGAAGCCGACAAGAAGCAGGCCGGGGTGCTGTGGCGGCGGGCGCTCGACATCAACCCCGAGAACGCCGAGGTCCAGGCGCACCTGGAGCGGCTGGAGGCGCCGGCGGGGGGGTGATCGCCGCCGCGCTGGCCCTGCTGCTCGCGCTGGGCCCCGGTGCCCAGGCGGAGCCGGGCGGGCCCTGGCGCTCGCTTGAAGGACGCCGCGCCGTGGTCTTCTATCAGGGAGCCGATTCCCTCAAGGCCGCACGGCTGCTGCGTCTGCTCGACGACGCACCCCCGCTTCCGGGCCTGCCCGACGACGTGCCGCGGGATGTGCGCGTGTACCTGGCGCCCGACGACGCGGCGCTGCAGGCCCTCACCGGTGGGCGCGTCCCCGACTGGGCGGCGGGCGTCGCGCTGCCTACCGCATCGACGATCGTGATGCCCTCGACGGCGTCGCCGCGGCGCGGCGCCGGCTGGAGTGATGCGCGAACGCTGCGGCACGAGTGGGCGCACGTGGGCCTGCGCCAGGCGCTCGGTGCCGCGCGCATCCCACGCTGGTTCGACGAGGGGTACGCCGAGTGGGCGTCGGGCGGTTGGACGGCCGAGGAGGGGTGGCGGCTGCGGCTGGCGCTGGCGCGCAGGGAAGCGTTGCTGGACTCGTTGCGGGTCGACTGGCCCCGAGGGGCGACGGAGGCCCGCCTCGCGTATCTGCTGGCGGCGACCGTCGTGGAGTACCTGGTGGCGGAGAGCGGGGTGCGCGGGCTCGAGGTTCTGGTCGACCACTGGAGGAGCGAGGGCGTGTTCGAGGCGGCGCTGCGCCGCACGTACGGGCTCACGACCGGGGGACTCGAGAGTGCGTGGCGCGACTACGTGCGCCGGCGCTACGGCTGGCTCTTCACCCTCTCGCACTCCATCCTTTTGTGGCTCGGTCTGGCACTGTTGCTGCTCCTCGTGGTGCACCAGCGCCGGCGTCACGACCGCCTCCGTCTGGCGAGGCTGAGGGCGCAAGAGGCTCCGGAGCGTCCGGCGTACTGGCTGGAACGGAACTTGCCTCCTGCGGAGGCGGGTGGCGGCCCGGCCCAGCACGGAGCCGGGCGGGGCGACGACGACCTGAGACACGGAGAACCCTGAGTGGCCGGTCGCATCCTGCTGGTGGACGACGACGCCGACACGCGCCGCGTGTTCCGCGACAAGCTCGAACATGCCGGTTTTCAGGTGGACGAAGCCGAGAGCGCCGAGGCGGCCCTGGGACGGCTGCACGGCTTCCAGCCGGACGTGGTCGTGACCGACATCCACATGGAGGGCCTCACGGGTCTCGACCTGCTCGAGCGCATCCGCGAGGCCATGCCCGACACTCAGGTCGTGGTGATGACGGGCCATGAAGACATGGACTCGGCGGTCCGCGCCATGCGCGAGGGGGCGTTCGACTACCTGGTCAAGCCGGTCTCGTTGTCCCGGCTCGAGGCGGTCGTGTCGCGCTGTGTGGAGGAGCGCGCCCTGCACGACGACGCTGCGGGGCAGGGCGCGGAGGGTGAGGGAGACGACGCTCCCCTGGCGGCCGACGCGACGGTGATCGGGCGAGACCCCCGCATGATCGAGATCTACAAGACGATCGGCGTCCTCGCCCGCAACCGTGCGACGGTGCTCGTGCGGGGGGAAACCGGCACGGGTAAGGAGATGATCGCGCGCGCGATCCACAAGCACTCGGCGCACGCATCCGAGCCGTTCGTGGCGGTGAACTGCACGGCGCTCACCGACACCCTGCTCGAATCGGAGCTGTTCGGGCACGTGAAGGGTGCCTTCACCGGGGCGGTGGGCGCGCGCCGCGGGTACTTCGAACTCGCGGGCCGGGGGACGATCTTTCTCGACGAGATCGGAGACACCTCGCCCGAGTTCCAGACGAAGCTGCTCAGAGTGCTCCAGGAGCGCTGCTTCTACCCGGTCGGGGGAGAGGAGCCGCGGACGACCGAGGCGCGGGTCATCGCGGCCACCCATCAGCCGATGGAGGAACTCGTCGAAGAAGGTGGCTTCCGCGAGGATCTGTACTTCCGCCTGCGCGTCGTCGAGATCCACGTGCCCCCGCTGCGCGAGCGCCCCGGAGACATCCCGCTGCTGGCCCGTCATCTGCTGGCGCGCATCCGGGTCGAGACCGGGTCTGCCGTGCGTCACATCTCCGACGAGGCGATGGAGTTGCTCCAGGCCCACCCCTGGCCCGGCAACGTCCGCGAACTCGAGAACGCGCTCACGCGGGCCGCCATCGTGGCCCGGGGCCCGGTGATCGGGCCCGACCACCTCTCTCTGGGCGTCGAAGCGGCGGCCGACCGGCCCCGGTCCACGACGGGGGCGGCTGCAGGCGATGCGGGCACCGAGAGCCGGGAGGGAGCGGCGGGGGTA
>RFGQ01000534.1 GCA_003695865.1 Gemmatimonadota bacterium
GGAGTACCCGAACCTCGGCTACAAGCCCAGGCACAAGGGCGGCCACTTCCCCGTGCCCCCGGCCGACTCCATGGCCGACATCCGCCACGAGATGGTGGAGGTGATGGAGGCGGTGGGCCTCGAGATCGAGCGCGAGCACCACGAGGTGGCCTCGGGCGGCCAGGCCGAGATCGACTTCCGCTTCGACTCGCTCACCGCGGGCGCGGACAAGACCATGTGGCTGAAGTACGTGGTCCGCAACGTGGCCCTCCGCCACGGCAAGACCGCCACCTTCATGCCCAAGCCCCTCGCCAACGACAACGGCTCCGGCATGCACGTGCACCAGTCGCTGTGGAAGGACGAAAAGCCCCTCTTCGCTGGCGACGGCTAC
Source organism: Gemmatimonadota bacterium (assembly GCA_003695865.1). Classification (GTDB taxonomy): domain Bacteria; phylum Gemmatimonadota; class Gemmatimonadetes; order Longimicrobiales; family Gaopeijiaceae; genus J028. The sequence continues at coordinate 371 of RFGQ01000534.1, forward strand.
GGGGGCCTCTCCGAGCTCGCGATGTTCTATATCGGGGGGGTGCTCAAGCACGCGCGCGCCCTCGCTGCGTTCACCAACCCCACCATCAACAGCTACCGCCGCATCGTCCCGGGCTTCGAGGCGCCGGTGAACCTGGCCTACTCGGCGCGCAACCGCTCGGCGTCGGTCCGCATCCCCGTGGGCTCGAGCTCGCCCAGGGCCAAGCGCATCGAGTGCCGCTTCCCCGATGCCACCGCCAACCCCTACCTCGCCTTCGCGGCGCTGCTCATGGCAGGCATCGACGGCATCGAGAACAAGATCCACCCCGGCGATCCCCTCGACAAGGACATCTACGGCCTTTCCCCCGAAGAGCTGAAGGACGTGCCCCACATGCCCGGCAGCCTCGACGAGGCCCTCGAGTGCCTCGAGCGTGACCACGACTTCCTCATGAAGGGCGACGTGTTCAGCAAGGACCTCATCGACGCCTGGATCAGCTACAAGCGCGACAACGAGCTCAAGCAGTTCCGCACCCTGCCGACGACCTACGAGTTCCAGCTCTACTACGACGCTTGATGCTCGCACCGTCAGGACGTTTCTGAGCTTCGTTGCTGCGCTCGCTCGCTCACGACACTTACCGTCTGTAAGCTTGTTCGCTCGCTCGCTTGCGTCTCGCCAGAGAACCTCTGGCGGAGCTCGACGAAGTGGCGATTCGAACCGGGGATTTCCTTGACGAGCTGCCGCTTCGGCCCGAGCCCAGCACGCAGCATCCGCCACCACGGCGTCGAACCACCGGGCCGGCCCAGATGCGCCGCCCGGCACAACATCCCCAAAGGCTGAACGCGCGCAGCGGCAAGGGCGAAAGGCGCGCCCGCAGCGAGCGAAGCTCGCGAGGACCAGCGCCCGCCCCCCACGTCGAAGCCTCACCCGCGCCCCGGCGGCCATCGCGCGAGACGGCCCGAAGCAGACAAGACTTGGTGGGGGGTCCAGGGGGCGTCAGCTGACGCCCCCTGGCCTGCACGGAGTGCATCAC
>RFGQ01000535.1 GCA_003695865.1 Gemmatimonadota bacterium
CTCTACGCCCTTGTGCTTTCGTCAGATACAGGGCCGCGCGCCGGATGGTTCCCGCGTTCGTCGACCCGTCGCCCGGAGGTGCTCAGCGACCCACCACCCGGAGCTGTCCGTCGCGCTCCATGTCCCAGGCGATGTTGAGCACCTTCTGCGCCCCCTGCTCCATGTCGAGGATCAACTTGTCGATCCGGGTGACGAAGAAGTTGTAGCCGATGTTGACGGGGATGGCGATCACGAGACCGGTCGCGGTGGTGAGCAGCGCGACCTTGATGCCGCCCGCCACCAGACCGGGATCGACGTTGCCCGCCGCCTCGATGGCCGCGAAGGCCAGGATCATGCCGACCACCGTACCCAGGAAGCCCATGAGGGGCGCCACGTTGGCGATGGTCGCGAGGATCACGAGCCCCCGCTCGAGGAAGCCCAGCTCGATCGTGCCCACGGTCGAGATGGCCTGCTCGATCTCGCCCTGGTGCACCTCGCGCTGGCGGATGCGTCGCAGCCCGGCCACCAGGATCGCCGCCGCAGGCCCCGGCTTGGAAGCCGCGATCTGGATGGCCGCGTCGAGGTCGCCCGAGCGCGCGGCGGCCTCGGCCTCTTCGAGGACCTCGCGCGTGCTCGCGTGCGCGACCCACAGCGTGTACGCCTTGGCGATCATCACGCCCAGGGCGATGAGGGAGCAGAGCGCGAGCGGGTACATCATCGACCCGCCGTCGTGGAACAGCGTGAAGAGCTGGTACTGGGCTCCGTTCAACTCGAACTCCTTGTGACGCCGCCCCGTAAGACGGTCTCGGGCCTCGCGGACGCTGGTCTGAAGACGCGCCAATCTAGAGGAGCGCTCAAGGCGGTGTCAACGCGCCCCGCCGGGCCCGGCACCCCGCCGCGAGCGGCCTCCACGGACGACCCCCGCGGGCCCTTCGACCGGGCCGCGAGTGCCATACGCCGGGCGGCCGGGGTGATTTCAGCACGACCGGCTCCACGGCCCTCCACGCCCCGTCCGACGCCGCGCACCGCGCGTGTGCGACGGCGCGGACCCCGCTCTCCCGGTCGACGCCGAGCGCTCACGCCAGCGCGGCGCCCGGTCGGGCCCCGGCGTGCTCGGGCAGTGCCCCGCCCAGGATCTCTCGCAGGCGCGGTCCGTCGACGTCTCGCTCCAGCCGGCCGCCCACGGCCACGCTGACCCGCGCCGTCTCCTCACTGACCACGATCACGACGGCGTCGGTCTCTTCCGAAAGTCCGATGGCGGCCCGGTGACGTGTGCCCAGCGTGCGGTCGGCCAGCGCGTACTGGGTGAGCGGTAGGATCGCACCCGCGGCGCGGATCTCGTCGTCGACCAGGATGACCGCCCCGTCGTGGAGCGGTGAGTACGGCGAGAAGATCGACACGAGCAGCGGCGCCGACACCTTGGCGCTCTGCGGCGTGCCGGTCTGCGCGTACTCGTCCAGCTCCACCTCCTGCTGCACGGCGATGATGGCGCCGATCTTCGAGCGGGAGAGCTGGTGCACGGCGTCGACGATCTCGTCGATGACGGCCACGTCGTGGGGCGGCGACACCAGTCGGAAGAAGCGGGTGCGTCCCAGGCGCATCAGGCCGAGGCGCAGCTCCGGGTGGAAGATCACGATGGCGGCGATCACCCCGTACTGGAACACCGACTCCAGGATGGCGCGGATGAGGATCAGGTCGAGCGCGCGCGCCACGAAGTAGACCAGGGCCAGCGCGAAGAGGCCCACGAGCACGTACATGGCCCGCCGGTGCCGCAGGAACAGCAGCACCTGGTAGAGGAGCGCCGCGACGAGCAGGATCTGCAGCGCGTCGAGCCAGCCCGGGCGGAAGAACTGGAGCCGGTCCCAGAGGTTACCCACGCGCGCCTCCCGCCCGGCCCTCCGTGCTCACCGGGACCCGCACGTCGCCCGGACGGACTCCCCTCCGAGCCCGAGCCGAGCGGCCGCTCACGACGAGACGTCCGC
>RFGQ01000536.1 GCA_003695865.1 Gemmatimonadota bacterium
GCGCTCGCCGCCTGGCGCTTCACCGAGACCCGCACCGTCGTGGGTGACGACGACCCGCCACTCGACTACCGCGTGGAGACGGTCGAGCTGTCCGTAGAAGGCGACGCCGAGGCGGCGGAGGCGGGCCTGCGCGTGGGCCGGGCGCTGGCCGACGGCGCCAACTTCGCCCGCACGCTCCAGTTCCGGCCGGGCAACGTCGCAACGCCCAGCCACCTGGCCGAGGAAGCGCGGCGCATGGCGGAGGAGCGTGGGCTGGAGGTGCGGGTGCTGGGCCCCGAGGAGATGCGGGCCGAGAACATGCACGCCCTGCTCGCGGTGGCCCAGGGCTCGGTCGAGGAGCCCCGCCTGATCGTGCTCGAGCACCGCGGCGGGAAGGACGGAGAGCGACCGCTCGCGCTGGTGGGGAAGGGCCTCACGTTCGACGCCGGTGGCATTTCGCTGAAGCCGCCGGCCAAGATGGAAGAGATGAAGTACGACATGTCGGGAGGCGCGGCGGTGCTGGGTGCCATGCAGGCCATCGCCGATCTGCAGCTTCCCGTCAACGTGGTCGGCATCGTGCCTTCGTCCGAGAACCTGCCTTCGGGTTCGTCGTTCAAACCCGGCGACATCATCGGCAGCCGCGAGGGCAAGACGATCGAGATCCACAACACCGACGCCGAGGGCCGCCTCATCCTGGCCGATGCGCTCTCGTACGCGCAGACGTTCGACCCGGCGGCGGTGGTCGACTGCGCCACGCTCACCGGCGCAATCGTGATCGCGCTGGGCCACGACGCCATCGGGCTCATGGGCAACGACGACGGGCTCGTCGAGGAGCTGCGCCGCGCGGGCGAGCGGGCGGGCGAGCGGGCCTGGCCGCTGCCCATGTTCGAGGAATACCGCCGGCAACTCGACTCCGACGTGGCCGACATCGTCAACGTGGGCGGACGCCCCGCGGGCTCGATCACGGCCGGTTGGTTCCTGCGCGAGTTCGTGGGCGAGTGCACCTGGGCGCACCTCGACATCGCCGGCACGGCGTACGGGGACGGGAAGCTGCCCTACCAGCGCAAGGGCGGCTACGGGCTGCCCACCCGCCTGCTCGTGGA
>RFGQ01000537.1 GCA_003695865.1 Gemmatimonadota bacterium
GTCGCCACGCGCGCCATGACCTCGGCCGTGCCCAGGTGCACCCGCACCCGCTGGTTGTGTCGCACCTGCCAGCCGGTGTCGGGCAGGACCCGCAGGTGCACGGTCAGCATGTGCGACGCGGTCCAGGCGTCGGAGGTGACCAGCGTCTGGCCGCGCAGCACGTCCGCGCGCTCGAGGCCCGGGCCGGTGAGTGCGACGGCCGTGCGCTCCCCGGCCCGGGCCTCGTTGCGCTCGCCGCCATGCACCTGGAGGGCGCGGATCCGCACGGCGCGGCCCGTGGGGAGCAGGCGTGCCTGGTCGCCGACCTCGAGGCGGCCGCTCCACAGCGTGCCGGTGACCACGGTGCCCGTCCCCTGCACCGTGAACACGCGGTCCACCGGCAGGCGGGCGAGGTCGGCGGCGCTACGGTCGGGCACGGCTTCGCCCACACGGGCGAGCGTGTGGCGCAGGTCGTCGAGCCCCTCGCCGGTGCGGGCCGAGACGGGCACGAGCGGGGCATCGCCGAAGGGTGTGTCAGCCAGGGCCTCGCGCACGTCCTCGCGAACGAGCTCGAGCCAGTCCTCCTCGACCAGGTCGGTCTTGGTGAGCGCCACCACGAGGCGCCGGGCTCCCAGCAGTTGTACGATCGCGAGGTGCTCGCGGGTCTGCGGCATCACCCCCTCGTCGGCCGCCACCACCAGCAGCACCACATCGACGCCCGCCGCTCCCGCCACCATGGTACGCACGAACCCTTCGTGACCGGGCACGTCGACCACACCGAACGTGAGTGCGTCCGAGGCCCGCAGTTCGGCGAAGCCCAGCTCGATCGTGATGCCTCGTTCCTTCTCTTCCCGTAGACGGTCGGTGTCGACGCCGGTCAGCGCACGGACCAGCGCGGTCTTTCCGTGGTCGATGTGGCCCGCGGTACCGAGAATCAGGCGACGTCCGCTCACGGCCGTCCTCCCGGCTCGTCCGTGGGCTCCTCCGCGGTCGCGGCGGCGTCCTCTCCCTGTTCGTCCGAAGCCTCGGCCGTGCCCCGCAGCATGCTGCCCAGGAATCGGAACGACTGAAGCGGCTTACCTCCCGAGACGTGATACGTGACGAAGTCGCTGAGCAGGCGCAGGTGGGCCCGGGGGCGCTCGAGGTGTCCCGGGGCGATGCGCGCCGTGAACCCCCGGATCTGCTGCCGAGCCACGGGACCCAGCCGTGGGCCGGTGGCGCCGGCGGCACAGTGCCCGCAGCGGATGCCCCCTGCCCCGAAGTCGAAGCGCGCGAGGTCGGCGCCGGGGTCGGCGCCGCACTGCACGCAGCGCTCCACCTCCGGCCGATAGCCCAGCAGGGCCACCAGGCCCCAGGCCTCCTGGAGCAGCCGGCAGGGGAGCGCCGGCCGCGGCACCTCGGCGAGCGCGTCGAGTGCGGCTTCGAGCCGGTCGAAGATCTCGGGCCCCGCCTCCTGAACGCCGTGCTCGAGCACGAGTTCCGCCACGACCGAAGCGCCGGCGAAGCGCAGGACGTCCGTCGCGAGGCCGCGCCGGTCCCGGGCGGGAGCGAAGTCCCGCAGCGTCTGCAGGTCGCGTCCGGCCCGGAAGTGGATCGTGAGTGAACCCGACGCGAAGGTTTCGAGCCCGGTGCCGCCCCGAGCCGATCGACTCCGCGTACCCTTGGCCATCACCCCCACAACGCCGTGGTCGCGGGTGTAGAAGCGCAGGATGCGGCTCGTCTCGGAATAGTTGAACGACCGCAGCAGGACCGCCGGCGTGGTGACGACGGACACGGCCGCCTCAGCGGGTGCGGGCCAGCTCGGCGATGAGTTCGCGACGCTCGGTCTCGAGCGCGGCGCGCTCCTCCCCTTCGGCGGCCTCGAGTCGTTCGTCGATGCGAGCCACACGCAGCAGCAGCGCCTCACGGCGCTCGGCCGCAGAGGCGACGATGGGTGCGTCGGGCCCGGGGGCGCCATGTGCCGCGACCGGGGCGGCAGGGCGTCGGCGACCGTAGGCCGCCAGACCCGCCGCGGCGAGCACGAGGGCGAGCACGACGGCCACCCACTCGACCGGGAAGCTCCCGCCGGGCTGGCCGACCACGATCCGGACGGTCACGTCCTCGAGGTCGGCCCCCGAGTAGCGACGGTAGGTGCTGCCCGGCTCGATCGACACGAGCTCGACCGGCTGCAGGCCGTCGACGCGGAGCGGCGGCGCGGGTTCGCGCACGAGCAGCTCCATGGCCCCGGTCCGCCCCGGGAGCGGGACTCGGAGGGGCGGCGGTGGCACCAGGTAGCGCACCACCAGCGTGCGCTCTCCCGGAGGCAGCGGGGCCCGCAGACGGAGCAGGCCGTCGGTGAGCGTGAGCGCGTCGGGCGGCAGCGCGCTGGCGTCGCCCAGTTCGAGGTCGTGTGCGCCGTCGGGCAGCGCGTAGGCCCACACGAGCCCCGAGTCGGCGGCGACGAGGGTGCGAGGGCCCGGGTTGTGGACCACGATGAGATCGGTGGCGCGCCACGCCGTGTCGCCCAGCGCTTCGAAGAAGAGGTTCCTCGTCTGGACCGGCAGCGCCGCACCCGACGCGGGAGCCTCTTCCACGTCGTAGACCCGGATCACGTAGGTGGTGTCGAGCTGATCGCGCCGCGCGATCGCCTCACCGAAGTAGAGGATGCCGTCGTGACGGATGGAAGCGAAGTAGATGTCGGAGCCCGTGTCTTCCTCGGGCAGGTCGGGCAGCGCGAAGCGGAATCGTCCGTCGGGGCCCACGCGGGTGGAATCGAGCTCCCCCGAGAGGTCGGGCGAGACGTGGTGCAGCAC
>RFGQ01000056.1 GCA_003695865.1 Gemmatimonadota bacterium
GCTCGAGGCGCTTGCCATGCTGCTCGAGCCACTCGTCGAGCGCGCCCCACGGGGAGCGGCCCTTTCCCCCCGGGCGCGCCACGACCAACTCGTCCCGGGCGCGGGTGACGGCCACGTAGAGCAGCCGCACGTCCTCGGCCGCTTCGAAGCGCCGCTCTTCCGCCTCGAGCGCTTCCCAGCCCGGTGGAAGCGCAAGAACCGCGTCCGCCCAGCCACGCCGCTCGGTGACGACCACGCCGCCCACCGCGTCTCCGTCGTCCCGGTCGCGGCGCACATGGCGGGTCACGGCTCGCGTCCGTTCTCCCACGGGCGCCGCGAGCACCACCACGGGGGCCTCGAGTCCCTTGGCCCGGTGCAGGTTCATCACCGCCACGGCGTCGTCCCGCAGCGGCTCGAGCGGCGCCTCGGCCTCGGTGGCGTCGGCCGCCGCCTGCAGCGCCTCGAGCGCACCGGCGAGCGACGTGTTGCCGTCCAGGGCGGCCCGCCGGACCGCCTCGAGCGCATAGAGCAGCCCGCCGGCGCGCAGGCTGCCCAGCGGGCGAGCCGCCGCGGTCGCCAGCAGACCGGTCTCGTCGACGATGCGCTGCACCACCACGTCGGCCGGCTGCTCACGGGCCCAGCGGGTCCACACGCCGATCTGCGCGAGTGCCCGCGAGACGTCGGTCGGCTGCGCCTCGTCGGCCGCCCCGGCCGCGAGCGAGATGCGCCCGCCGCCACGCACGTGGGACGCCAGATCCTGGAAGCTCAACCCGAAGAACAGGCCGACCAGCGCCGCGGTCAGCCGCACGGGATCGTCCGGATGGGCCAGCGCCTCGAGCAGCACGCGCACCTCGTCGATCTCTTCGCTCTCGACCAGCGCGGCGCCGCTCACGGCCACGGGCACGCCCCGCTCCTCGAGCGCCCCGGCGTACGCCGCCAGGTGTCTGCGCTGGCGCGTGAGGATCATGAAGTCCCCCGGAGCACGATCTCCCCCCTCGCCCGTGCGCTGAACGATCCACGAGGCGATCCACTTCGCGTCGGCCTTTACGAGCTCCTCGGTCCGGTTCTCGTCGGGCAGGTCGTAGCAATACACGCCTTCGGCCGGATGCCCGTCGGAGCGCTGGACTCGAAGGGGCGCGAAGGGCGCCTGATAGGGCGTGGCCTCGCGCGGGAATGCCTCTTCCCGGTCGAAGACGTCGGCCACCAGGCCCGAAATGGGCCGCAGTGAACGGAAGTTGGCGTCGAGGCGAAGTACGCGGCCGAAGCGCTCGAAGCGCTCCCGCACGAACGTGTAGAGCTCGATGTCGGCCCGCCGGAAGCGGTAGATGCTCTGCTTGGGATCGCCCACCACGAAGAGCGAGCCGGGCCGCGGGGCGAGGTCGATCCAGGCGCCGGGCTCGACGACGCCGTCCGCATCGCCGTCCGCGCCGGCGGCCGGTCCGCTCTGCGCTCGGGCGGCCCCACCGGAGGCGCGCCGCTCCCCGGACTCGCCGCCGGCGGACGCGAGCAGGAAGAGGATCTCGGCCTGGACCGGGTCCGTGTCCTGGAACTCGTCGATGAGCAGGCGGCGGTAGCGCGTTCCCAGGAAGCGCCTCGCCTCGGGGCTCGCGCGCAGCATGGCCACGGCCCGCATGAGCAGGTCCTGGAAGGTCAGCGTGCCCGCCCGCAATCGCTCGGCCTCGAAGTCGCGCGCCGCCGCCCGCGCCAGTTCGAGCGCC
>RFGQ01000538.1 GCA_003695865.1 Gemmatimonadota bacterium
CCCTGTCTTCGGCGGCGCCGCGGGCCCTGGCGCGTGAGTCCTTGCCGCGGGTGCGGCCCTTGCCCCGGGCGGGGCCGTCCTTCTTCTCGCCGAGCTCGCCGAGGATGTCGGCGACGGCGCGGCGGATCGTGGTCGGCGTGATGCCGTGCGCTTCATTATAGGCCATCTGCTTGGCGCGGCGGCGCTCGGTCTCGTCCATGGCGCGCTGCATGGAGCCGGTGATGCGGTCGGCATAGAGCACGACCCGCGCCTCGGCATTGCGCGCGGCCCGCCCGATGGTCTGCACGAGGCTCGTCTCCGAGCGCAGGAACCCTTCCTTGTCCGCATCGAGGATGCCGACAAAGCCGCATTCGGGAATGTCGAGCCCCTCGCGCAGCAGGTTGATGCCGACCAGCACGTCGAACTGCCCAAGCCTCAGGTCACGGATGATCTCGATCCGCTCGATCGTGTCCACATCGGAATGCATGTAGCGCACCTTCACGCCATGCTCGTGGAGATAGTCGGTGAGGTCTTCCGCCATCTTCTTGGTCAGCGTGGTGATCAGCGAGCGGTAGCCCTTCGCGGCGGTGGCCTTCACCTCGGCCATGACATCGTCGACCTGGTTGGCGCCGCCGGTGGAGACGGGGCGGACCTCGACCGGCGGGTCGAGCAGGCCCGTGGGGCGGATCACCTGCTCGGTGAAGACGCCGCCCGTGCGCTCGAGCTCCCACGGCCCGGGCGTTGCCGAGACATGGATGGTCTGCGGGCGCATCGCGTCCCATTCCTCGAATTTGAGGGGGCGGTTGTCCATGCAGGAGGGCAGGCGGAAGCCGTATTCGGCGAGGGTGGACTTGCGCGCGAAGTCGCCGCGGAACAGGGCGCCGAGCTGGGGGATGGTCTGGTGGCTCTCGTCGACGAAGACGAGGGCGTTCTCGGGCAGGTATTCGAACAGGGTGGGCGGCGGCTCGCCCGGCTTGCGGCCGGTGAGGTAGCGCGAATAGTTCTCGATGCCGTTGCAGGTGCCGGTGGCGGCCAGCATTTCGAGGTCGTACTGGGTGCGCTGCTGGATGCGCTGGGCCTCGAG
>RFGQ01000539.1 GCA_003695865.1 Gemmatimonadota bacterium
CGCCGCCCGCCGCGGCCGGCTCAATATGGCCCGGAGCCCAACGCGAGCAAGCGACTCAGGCCCCGGGACGGCGGATCACAAGGGTGCCCCCCGGGCCGGGAAGCGGGGCGTCGGACCGAGCGCCCCCCGGCCAGCGCACCCGCACGGCCCGGGCGCCCGGGCGCAGGCCGAGCACGGTGACGGGGTCGTCCACCGACCAGTAGCCTCCGCCCGCCCGCACCTCGCGTGCCGGCCCGAGCGAGCCGTCGTCGTAGACCACCCGCAACACAGCCCCCACGCCCCAGGGGTTGCCGGTCCCTCCCTGCAGGCGCACCCGCACGCCCGGCCGCGCGCCCGTGTTGTGGAACAGGCGCACGGGTGCCCCGTTCTGGGCCACCGCCAGGTCGAGGCGCCCGTCGCCGTCGTAGTCGGCCAGCGCGGCGCCGCGCTGGTCGCCGTACACGGCCACGCCCGAGCGCAGCGCCGAAAGCGGCTCGAGGCCACCCGATCCGTCGCCCAGCAGGACCAGACCGCGCCCGCCGTCGAAGCGGAAGGTGAAGCGTTCGTTCGGGAAGAAGTTCTGCGACAGGAACAGGTCTTCGCGGCCGTCGCCGTCCAGGTCGCTCACCGACGCGTGGAACGCGGGCGCGAGCTGCGCGGCCCGCGGCAGCGGGCGCGCGTCGAAGGAGCCGTCCCGGTTGAGCAGGAGCAGGTGATCGAGGTGGGCCGCCTCGACGATCCCGGCCCGCTCCGCGGGCGGCCCGAGCACCTGGCCCACCGTAGCGGTCGAGTAGGCCGTCCACGTGCGTGTCGTGCGTCGCCGCACGTAGGGCAACGCGCGCGCCAGGCGCTCCAGACGGGCGCGGGGGGTGTAGTCCCCGGCCGCGGAGTCCCACCAGGCCTCGATCAGGTCCATCGTCCCGCTTGCGTCGAAGTCGCCGTAATAGAGGCGCAGCGGGTGCTCGGCGTCGGGAGGATTCGCTTCGAGCGGCGTGTTGCGGCCCCAGCCGGTGAGCACCAGGTCCATGCGGCCGTCCCCATCCAGATCGCCCGCCGTTACGCCGTTCCAGCGCCCCGTGAGCCCGTCGAGTCCCCAGGCCGCGGTGGCGTCCTCCAATCGCCCCTCACGGTTCAAGTAGAGGCGGGGCGCCCCCCAGTCGAGGGCGAGCACCAGATCCGCGTCGCCGTCGCCGTCCACGTCGGTGAACACGGCGCCCGAGACCATGCCGGCGCCCTCGAGAGCGCGCGCGGCCGCCTCGGATTCCACCCAACGCCCCGCCTCCCGCAGGAAGAGCCTCGAGGGAGCGCTCCGCGGATAGGCGCCCGGCACCGTGCGCCCCCCCACGAACAGGTCGAGATCGCCGTCCAGGTCGACGTCGGAGAGCGCGAGCGGGCCGGTGGCCGACGGTGAGGGCGGCGCCACCGCCCGCACACGCCCGCCCCGCAGGGCGACGACACCCGGCACCCGCAACGCCGAGTCGGGCGTGGGCGCCTCGTAGTTCATCACGCCCACGAGTAGCCCTCCCGCCGGGTCCGGCAGTGCGGTGGTCTGGTCCTGGTCGGTGCTCGGCCCGCGCCGCGTGGCGCGGAACCGCCCGCCCGCGTTCACGGCCACCGTCAGGCGGCCGCCGGCCCCCGACGGCACGACCAGGTCGGGATCGCCGTCGCCGTCGACGTCACTCCATGTGAGCCCGGGGCCGAGCTGGCTCAGTTTGGCCGGCAGCAGCGGCTGGCGCGCGAAGTCGTCGAAGAGGCGCTCGGCGTGGCGTACACCGAGGGCCGCGGTGGCGTCTTCGAACAGGGGGGTCGAGGCGGCGCCGGAGCGCGCCCCCGACGCCGCCCCGGCCGCTGCGGGCGCACCAGGCGCGGGAACCCCGCCTCCGGCCCCTGCCAGCGCCGCGGACGGCGGCG
>RFGQ01000540.1 GCA_003695865.1 Gemmatimonadota bacterium
CCCCGGTTGATCCCCACGCGTCGGCGCGGGATACTGTCCGCCGGGAGCCGGCGCAGCCGCGCGCCGCCCCGACCGCCCCGACCCGGGAGTGACAGGCATGATCGCAGCAGTCGCGGCCGCCGCCGTGGCGCTGGCCGCCGCCCAAGACACAACCCCCCCACCCCGCTTGGACGAGGCACGCATCGTGCCCGGGCGCGTGGTGCGGGCCGTGCGGGCGCTCTCCGACAGCAGCCAGACCTACGCGCTCTACCTGCCGCCCGACTACGACCCGACGGGCGCCCACCCGCTTCTGCTCGTCCTCGACGCGCGCGGGCGGGCGCTGCTGCCGCTCCAACGCCTGCAGAACGCACTCGCCGAGCGGAGCTGGATCGCGCTGAGTTCGTACAACAGCGCCAGCGACGGCGACGAGGCGCCGAACCGGGCCGCCATGAACGCGATGCTCGCAGATGCGCAGGCGCACCTGGCCGTCGACACCGACCGCCTCTATCTGGCAGGATTCTCGGGCACCGCGCGCCTGGCGTGGGCCTACGGCTACCAGCTCGCGCCGCACGTGGCTGGCGTGCTGGGGTTCGGCGCGGGCCTGCCCGCCACCTACGACCTGGACCGGATCACCGCCGAGATGGGCGCGCCGTTCGTCTTCTTCGGGGGGGCTGGAGAGGACGACTTCAACTACGACGAGATGGTCCTGCTCGAGGCCACGCTCGAGCGACTGGCGTTCCCTCACCGGATCGCGTCCTACGAGGGACCCCACGGGTGGCCCCCTCCGGACGTATTGGGCGCCGGGATCGCGTGGCTCGACGTCCAGGCGATGCGCCGCGGCCTCGCCGAGCCGGATCCGGCGTTCCTGAGGGACGCGTACCGGCGGGACCTCGAACGCGCCGCGGCACTCGAGGAGCGCGGCCGGCCGGGGCCGGCCTGGCACGCCTACCGCCAGGCCGTGCAGGATTTCGACGGTCTGATCGACGTGAGCGAAGCGCGCGCGCGCACGGCCTTCCTCGAGTCGGTCCCGGCGGTCGGATCGTGGCGTTCCGCGCGGCTCACCCGGGCGGCGCGGTACCAGCAGTACGGCACGGCCGTCGCCCAGTGGCTCGGCGCCCTGCGCACGGCAGACCCGCTGCCTTCGGTCGCCGACGCGGCCCTGGCCCTCGACGTGGACTGGCTCGTGCGGCAGTCGCGCGGCGAGGTCGGCACCAGCGACGAGGACGCCCGCGCCGCAGGCCGCCGGCTCGCGCTGCTCTATACCCAGCTCTCGTTCTACGAGCGGCGGCGCTACGAAGAGGCGGGCGACCTCGAACGGTTGCGGCTGGTCCTCGAACTGGCGCACCGCATCCGGCCCGACGATCCGCGCGTGTGCGCGGGCCTCGCCGACGCGATGGAGGCGCTCGGCGAACCCGCGGCCGACGTGGCCCGGATGCGGCGCTGCGCACCCGAGCCGTCGGGCCCCTGACCGCAACCACCGCCAACGCGGGCCGAGCGAGGGGCCGAGCGTCGCGACCGGAGCCCGGCGAAGCGACCGAGGCGCGGCACGGCGCGCACCGGAGCCCCACCAAGCGACCGCTACAGGTAGTCCTCGCGGACCGGCGCGAACACGTCGAGGATCCGGCAGTCCGTGAGCGAGCGCCCCGAGTGCGGCACGCCGGGCGGAATCACCAGCACGTCGCCCGCACGCAGCACGTGGGCCTCGCCGCCGACGCTCAGTTCGTACTCACCCTCGAGCATGTTCACGATCTGCTCGTGCGGATGCGCGTGCTCGGGCAACGGCACGCCCCCGTCGATCTCCCAGTAGGCGTGGGTGGTACGCTCGGAGTGCACGAAGCGCGCCCGGTATCCGGGCAGCACTTCACGCGGCTCGATGTCGGCGACTCGGGTCCGGAACATGGTCTCACGGGGCTGAGTGTGGATGTGGGGGGGTGGGGGCCGCTCGGACGTAGCCGCAGCGCCCGACCGCCCGGCGCAGAATCACGCACTTCGGCGCTTCGAGCAACGCCCCGCCGCGCGGTCCCGTGCCCCTGCCCTCGCGCGGGCGCTCCGCGCGCTCCACATTGCCGCCCGCGCGGCCGCGGCTTCGCGGCGCCGCCGCGCGAGGACCACACCCACCCGCTCGGCGCCGCGCGCCGGCACACATCCGGAGCGAGGATCCATGCCCCTGGCCCCGTGCCCACTCGCCCGAGCCGCGCCGTCGGCGTTCGGGCGTCACCCGGGCGCCCGAACCGGCCGTGGCTCGCCGGCCACCGCAGCCTTCGCCGCGGCCCTGGCGATCACGCTCGCCGGCCCCGTCTTCGGCGGCGTCCTTCCGGGCGCCTCCGCACCGGCTCTGGCCGCGCAGCAGGCCGCGTCCTCCCCGCGGCCGCTCGCGATCGACGACCTGTTCCGGCTGCGCCGGGTCGGCGCGCCGGTCGTGAGTCCCGACGGCGCGTGGATCGCCTACACCGTCACCACCACGGACCTCGAGGCCGAGCGCTCCCGGACGCGTCTGTGGATGGTGCCGACCGAAGGGGGCGAGCCGCTGCCCATGACCGCCGAGGGCTCGGACGTGTCGTCTCCCGCGTGGAGCCCCGACGGGCGCTACCTCTCGTTCCTGTCGGCCCGCGGCGAGGGAGCCAAGACGCAGGTGTGGGTGCTCGATCGGCGCGGGGGCGAAGCCTGGCCGATGACGGATGTGCCGCAGGGCGTGAGCGCCTACGCGTGGTCCCCCGACGGCAGCCGGCTGCTGCTCACCCTGCGCGATCCCGAGCCGGAGCGACCGCCCCGGGGCAAGAACGCGCCGCCCGAGCCCTGGGTGATCGACCGGCTGCAGTTCAAGCGAGACGGCGTCGGCTACCTGACGGGCGAGCGGCACACGCATCTCTACGTGTTCGACGTCGCGACCCGCTCGCTTCGCCAGATCACGTCCGGTCGCTGGGACGAGTCGCAGGCCGTGTGGAGCCCCGACGGCACCCGCGTCGCGTTCGTCAGCAACCGCACCGAGGAGCCCGACGGCAACAGCAACACCGACATCTGGATCGTAGCGGCCGACAACACCGACCGCGGCGCCACGCTCCAGCAGGTGACCACGAATCCCGGCGCCGACAACGCGCCGGCGTGGAGCCCCGACGGGCGGCGCATCGCCTACGTGACGGTGCTCGAGCCTGACCTCATCTGGTACGCCACCCGGCACCTGGCCGTGGTGGATGTCGAGGGCGAGAGCGAGCATCCCGAGCCCCGGGTGCTCACCCGCTCGCTCGACCGAAACGTGCGCGCCCCCCGCTTCTCGGACGAAGGCAAAGGGCTGTGGTTTCTGCTCGAAGACAGCGCCGAGGACCACCTCGCGTGGATCGGGCTGGACGGCGGCGGCCTCGAGCGCCCGGTGTCGGGGCCCCTCAGCGTGAACGCCTACGACCTGGGACCCGGGGGCGTGCTCGCCACCCGTGTGGCCACACTCACCCGCCCGCACGAGATCTTCGTGGGTTGGGGCGAGAAGCGGCGCCGGCTCACGCACGAGAACGACGCCCTGCTCTCGGAGCTGAGCCTCGGCCGGGTCGAGAACGTGCACTTCCGCAGTGCCGACGGCACCGAGATCGAGGGATTCGTCACCTTTCCGCCCGGCTTCCAGGAGGGGCTGCGCTACCCGACGCTGCTCCGCATCCACGGCGGCCCGGTCTCGCAGTACCGCCACGCGTTCAACTTCGAGGCCCAGCTCTTCGCGGCGAACGGCTACGTGGTCGTGCAGACGAATCCGCGCGGCTCATCGGGCTATGGGCAGGCTTTCTCGGCCGCTCTGTGGGCCGACTGGGGCGGCCCCGACTACGAAGACGTGATGGCGGGCGTGGACTACGCCATCGAGCGTGGTTGGGCCGACCCCGAGCGCCTGGGTGTGGGCGGTTGGTCGTACGGAGGCATCCTCACCGACCACGTGATCACGCGCACCGACCGCTTCCGTGCCGCCATCACCGGAGCCAGCGAGGTGCTCTACGTCGCCAACTACGGCCACGACCACTATCAGCTCCAGTGGGAAAAGGAGCTGGGCCTGCCCTGGGAGGGTGACAATCGCGAGAAGTGGGAGCGCATCTCGCCCTTCAACCGCGTGCAGCACATCACCACCCCCACGTTGATCATGGGCGGCGAGAAGGACTGGAACGTCCCCATCCTGAACGGTGAGCAGCTCTACCAGGCGCTGCGCCGCCGGGGCGTGCCGACCCAGCTCGTCGTCTATCCGGGCCAGGGCCACGGTCTGCGTCCACCCTCGTACCAGCGCGACCGCTACGAGCGCTACCTGGCCTGGTACGACCGCTGGGTGAAGCCGCAGGGCGGCCCCACAGGCTCCGGCGAGCCCCGGGAGGGCGGACGGTGATGCGGCGCCTCCCCGGGCCGAGGGAGGAGGAAGGGTGATCCGACTCTCCCCGGTGCGGCGCGCGCTGGTCCCCGTCGACAGCGACGCGGCGGTGCAGGTGAGCGCCCCCAACTACGACGAGTTCCAGGGCGACGAAGAGATCTTCGAGACGATCCGCGCCCGGCCGCTGAGCGTGCTACGCGTGACGATGGCGCACTGCGACGTGCCCGACGCGGCCTCCATCGGCGAGGGAGACTCCCCCGAGGCGCTCCAACGCGCCGCCCACACCATGCGCGCACTGGCCAAGGATCCCGCCACTCGCGTGCTGGAAGACGTCGTGTGGGTCTACGAGATCGTCGATCCCTCACGCCCGGGGGTGCGCCAGATCGGGCTGGGCGGGATGGCGCGCACCGATCAGATCCGAACACCGCAGCGCCCCGATGCGCCCATCATTCGCAACGAGGGCGTGCGCGAGGCCAAGGCGCGGGGCCGCGCCGACCTGATCGAGGCCACGCGCGCGATCATCGGCACCGTGAACAACGCGGTCGACGACGATGACCGCAGCTTCCACCGGGCGCTGCTCGCCTACGCCGACGCGCACGCGCCCGACCTGGAGGTCGAGGACGAGCGGGGCAACACGCACCGCGTCTGGCTCGTGCCGCAGGGTGAGGCGGCGCGCACGCTGATCGCACGACTCGAAGCCGAGCCGGTGGCCTACGTGGCCGACGGCAACCACCGCAGCGCCGCCGCGGCCATGCTCGGCCACGAACACTTTCTGGCGGTCTTCTTTCCGGCGCACACGATGGGCATCCGGCCCTACAACCGGCTCGTGCGCGAGGCGGCGAAGGGCGGTGCGGCTGCTCCCGGGGTCGGCGATGCGCCGGGCGGGCGCGGCGGCGGCGGGGCGCCCGGCGG
>RFGQ01000541.1 GCA_003695865.1 Gemmatimonadota bacterium
AGCGGCGTGTCCGCGTCGAAGTGCGCGAGGAGCTTCGCCTTCGTCTGCTTCAGCTTCCGCAGGCTCTCGGGCTTGAGGTCCCCCTCGCGTTCGTCGAGGTACTGCTCGAGCCACGTGCCGATGGCTGCGCCGGTGCGTTCCGGTGCGAGTCCGACAGCGGCGAGCTTTTCATAGAGCCGGTCGTCGATCGACGCGAGCCAGCGCGTGGTGTCGTCGGTTGGCGCATGGCCGTGCAGCGCCGCCGAGGCGAGGTCTTCGACCTTCACCTTGAGCGCCTCGGCGTAGCGCTTGGGGACCTTGCCAAGCGTGATGTGCCGCGGTTCGCCGGCGGCGTTCACGAACGAGATGAAGCGGCTGCCGTTCTTGCGGGTGGTGATGCTGGCCATCGGGCGGACCTCCGTGTCGCCAGTGAGGCGGAACTGGGCCGGGGAATCAAGGCGGATCCGGGGGAGTCCGCCGGAATCCCCCCGGAATCTCCGAACTCGCGCCAAATTGGGGGCAGATTCAGGCGGATGCGGCGGCGGACTTGGCCGGCTCTGACACTGACAGAACCGACGAAACCTTGCCCCACGGTGGCACGACGGGGTTCGGGGCATCCGGCGGCGGGGTTGTGTCGGCGGCGTCGAAGCCGTGCAGAACGAACCGGCGGGATGGGCGGCCGCCTCGTGGGCCGGGCGCGGTCTCGTGGAATGCACCGGCGTCGGCATCGACCAGTTCGCGCAGTTCCGCCTCGGCGTCGGCAGATGTCTTGAGCGACCGCAGCCGCTGCCAGTCGCGCACGCTGACCGAGCCCCCCTGGCGTTCGACGAGTTCCTTGCGGTGGCGGATCTCGCGGGCGCTTTCGTCCTCGGCCTGCATGGCGTAGATGCGCAAGGCCTCGTCAACGAGCCAGCGGACGATGCGGATGCCGACCTCAATGCTTGCGCGGTCGATTTGGTCGGGGTGCTCGAGTGTCGGGTCGCTCGCGGCGAGCCGGGCGCAGTGCACGACGAGCGCAAGCCGGGCGGCGTAGGCCTCGAGCTTGCTGAACGCC
>RFGQ01000057.1 GCA_003695865.1 Gemmatimonadota bacterium
GACGGACGCCTCGTCCTGATCCCGCCCCGCGCGCTGGGCATCAGTTCCACGGCCGAGATCACCACGTTCCCCGGCATGCGCTTCGACGAACTCCGTGAGGCGCCCACCGACACGGCGGCCTACGTGCGCGACGAGCCGGTGCCCGTGGCCCTGGGCACGACCTACGTGTTCCGCACGCACCGCGACGTGGACCAGATCGGGCAGACGTGCTTCTTCTACGGTAAGATGGAGCCGCTGTCGATCTCGGTGGAGCAGGGTACGCTGGAGTTCATCTTCGACGTGAACCCCGTGTGCCAGAACCCGGACCTCGTGCCGCCCGACAACAACTGATGCGGGCGTGCGGGCGCCGCGCGACGACGTGAGCGCCCGGCGCCTCTCCTCGACCTTCGACCCCTGCGAGCCGTGCTCGACCTTCGCCTGATCCGTTCCGAGCCCGACCAGATCCGTGACGCGCTGCGCCGCCGGGGGGCGGCCGACGAAGTGCTCGCCTCGGTCGACGAGATCCTGGACCTGGACGAGCGGCGACGCGCCGCCCTGGGCGAGGTGAACGAGCTCAAGGCGAAGCGGAACGCCGTCTCGCGCGAGGTCGGAGAGCGCAAGCGCCGGGGCGAGGACGCCGAGGCGCTCATCGCCGAGATGCGGACGGTCCGCGAACGCATCGACGCCCTCGACGCCGCGGTACGCGACGCCGAGGCGGGCATCCGCGATCGCCTGCTGCTGCTGCCCAATGTGCCCCTCGACGAGGTGCCCGAGGGGGCAGAGGAGCAGAACGTCATCGTGCGCACGTGGGGAGACCCGATCGAAGGCGACGGGGAGCGGCGCCCGCACTGGGAGCTGGGCGAGAGCCTGGGCATTCTCGATCTGCCGAGGGGTGCGAAGCTCTCGGGGTCCGGATTCCCCGTTCTGCGGGGCGCCGGCGCGCGGCTGCAGCGGGGGCTCATCGACTGGATGCTCGACGTCCACACGGGCGAGCACGGGTACCTCGAACTGCGGGTCCCCTACCTGGTCACCACCGAGACGCTCACCGGCACCGGGCAGTTGCCCAAGTTCGCCGAGGAGTCGTACGTCACCCAGCGCGACGAACTGTGGCTGATCCCCACGGCCGAGGTGCCGGTGACGAACCTGCACCGAGACGAGCTGCTCGCGCCCGACGACCTGCCCGTCCGCTACACGGCCTACTCGCCGTGCTTCCGGCGCGAGGCCGGCGCCGCCGGTGCCGATACGCGGGGTCTGCTGCGCGTCCACCAGTTCGACAAGGTCGAGCTGGTGCGCTACGAGCGGCCCGAGCGGAGCCGTGAAGCGCTCGAGGAGCTGACCCGCGAGGCGGCGAGCATCCTGGAACGGCTCGAATTGCCCTACCGGGTCGTGTTGCTCGCCACGGGCGACCTGGGCTTCTCGTCCGCCATGACCTACGACCTCGAAGTCTGGGCGCCGGGCGTGGGGCAGTGGCTCGAGGTGTCGAGCTGCTCGACGTTCACCGACTTCCAGGCGCGGCGCGCCAACCTGCGCTTCCGGCCGGCCGGGGGTGAGAAGCCCGAATTCGTGCACACGCTCAACGGCTCGGGGCTGGCCCTGCCCAGGCTGATGGTGGCGTTGCTCGAGACGTACCAGCAGCCCGACGGCTCGGTGATCGTGCCCGAGGTGCTGCGTCCCTACGTCGGCTTCGATCGCATCACCGCCTGACGGGAGCTCTCGTGCGCGCGCCGCCCCCCATCGCCGTCCGCGGCCGAGGCCCGGGAACTCGCGGAGGGGGCGAAGCGTGATCCGCATTCGCTGGCCCGTCGCGCTCGCCACGCTGTTCCTGCTGCTCCTCGGCTGGTACTTGGTCTATACCCAGTCGATCGTGAACGCGCTGCGGCGCGACGCCGAGCTCATCACGACGGTCTTCGGCATCGTGCAGCAGGGAATCCAGGGGACCGAGCCGGGCGCCGAGATCGAGGCGCTCTTCGAGCTGCAGAGCGAGATCATCCGGTCGGGGCTGCCGCTCATCGTCACGGGGCCGGGCGACACCGTGCTCTACGCCGAGAACCTTCCCTTCGACGTGCGCCTCGAGACCCCCGAGGGGCAGGAGCGGGTGCGACGGCTGGTCCGCCGCTACAACCTGCGGCACGAGCCCATCGCCGGCGCCGCCGACAACGTCGTCCACTTCGGTGACACGCCCGACATCCGACGCCTGCAATGGATTCCGTGGCTGCAGGCGTTCGGGCTGCTGACCACGGTCGCGATCGGCTTCCTCTTCATCCGCTACCAGCGCCGGGCGGAGCAGGAGAAGGCCTGGACGGCCATGGCGCGTGAACTCGCGCACCAGCTGGGCACGCCCATATCGTCGCTGCAGGGCTGGCTCGAGCTGATGCGGTTGCCCCGGGACGAGTGGCCGCCCGGCCTGGACGAGGGCGAGATCGCGCACGGCATCGAGCAGGACCTGGAGCGTCTGGAGCGGATCAGCCACCGCTTCGAGCTCGTCGGCCGCGATCCCGGGCTCGAGCCGCTCGATCTGCGCGAAGTCGTGCGCGACCTCGAGCGCTATCTGCAGGCCCGGCTGCCGCGCCTGGGGAGCGGCGTGCTCCTGGTCGTCGACGTGCCGGGCAACCTGCCGCGGGTGCAGGGCAACGAGGTCCTGCTCCAGTGGGCGCTCGAGAACGTGGTCAAGAACGCGCTCGATGCGCTGGCCGGGCGCGGCGGCGAGATCCGCCTGCGGGCACGCGAGGACCGCCCCGGATGGGTGAGCCTGCGCATCTCCGACACCGGCCCGGGCGTGCCGCTCGAGCTGCGGGACCGCATCTTCGAGCCCGGAGTGAGCGGGAAGTCGCGCGGGTGGGGGGTCGGCCTCACGCTCACGCGCCGGATCATCGAGGGCGTACACGGGGGGCGCATCGTCCTCTTGGACGGAACGGGCGAAGGCGCGACCTTCGAGGTCCTGC
>RFGQ01000542.1 GCA_003695865.1 Gemmatimonadota bacterium
AGCCTGGGCACCTGGCCCTGGTCGAGCAGGGCGAAGGGATCCTCGTCCACGTCCTGCGTCATGAGCACGCGGAACTGCGCGATGTCTTCCTGGAAGAGCTCGGTGACCGAGCGCTTGATCCAACCGTCGCCGAAGCGCACGCGGGGCGCCAGGTCGCGCAGGTGCACGGACGAGGAGCGCGTGTCGAGCGACTGCTGGAAGAGGGCGATGCGCGTCTCGGCCCACAGGCGTCGCCCGAAGAGCAGCGGCGAGTTGACGGCCGCGGCGAGCACGGGGGCCACGACGAGCTGGGCCACGTTGTAGAGGCGCGCGAACTCGTCGGCGTCGACCTGCAGGTGCACCTGGCAGCTCGTGTTGCACGCCTCGAGCATGACCGAGTCGTGCTCGACGTGCAGCTCGTCCATGCCCTCGATGCGCAGCCGGTAGGCGCCGCCCCGCATGCGCGTGAGCGCCTCGTTGAGCGCGTAGTAGCGGGGCCGGGGCGTGATGTTGTCGAGCGAGAGGTCCGACTTGGCCAGCGTGGGCAGGATGCCGCTCAGCACCACCCGCGCCCCCACGCCGCGCGCCGCCTCGTCGGCCAGCCCGAGCAGCTCGGTGATGCGCGCCTCGAGGTCCGAGAAGCAGGTGCCGGCGAGCAGGCGCGGCTCGATGTTCATCTCGAGGTTGAACAGCGCCAGCTCGGTGGTGAACGCGTCGTGCGAGAGCCGGCCGAGCACGTCGACCGACACGGGCGCGGGGCGCCACGACTGGTCGACCAGGAACATCTCCTGCTCGCAGCCGATGCGGCGCACCCCGCTCTCGATCATGCCCTGCTCGAGCATGGCCTCGAGCGCCTGCAGATCGGCGAGCAGGGCCTTGGTGAAGCGGCGGACGGTCTCGGGACGCGTGTCGGCGTTCGGATCGCTGCCCATGGTCCTCCCCGGGGTCGGATCGGGCGACCCACGGGTGGGACGCCGCCAGGCCGAGTTTAGAGCCCCGTGGGGCGCACGATCAACCCGGCGCGCCCCTCACTCGACGAAGGTGACGATCTCTTCGGTGGGTTTCTTCTCGATGCGGGGAACCTGCGCATCGGCGGCCGGATAGCCCGTGACCAGGATCAGGAAGGGACGCTCGTTCGCGGGCCGCCCCAGGATCTCGTTGAGGAAGCCCATGGGTGAGGGCGTGTGGGTGAGCGTGGCCAGACCCGCGTGGTGCAGCGCCGTGATGAGCATGCCCGTGGCGATGCCCACCGACTCCTGCACGTAGTAGTTCTTGCGCCGGGTGCCGTCCTCTCCCACGCCGTAGCTCTCCGCAAAGACGACGATCAGATAGGGCGCCACCTCGAGGAAGGGCTTTTCGGCATCGGTGCCCAGGTGCGCGAGCGCCTCGAGCCACTCGTCGGGGGCGCGCCCGCTGTAGAAGGCGCGCTCCTCCTCTTCGGCCGCCTCACGGATGCGGCGCTTCACCTCGGGATTCGAGACGACGACGAAGTGCCACGGCTGGCGGTTGGCGCCATTGGGCGCCGACGCGGCGGCCTCGATCGCGGCCACGATGGCCTCGCGGGGCACGGGCCGGGGCGAGAAGTCGCGCACCGTGCGGCGCCGGCGCAGCTCGTCGCGGAAGGCCTCGGCGCGACGGCGCAGCTCTTCGGCGCTTCGCTCCACGAAGCGCTCGAGCGGAACGAAGCGGGCCTCGCTCACCGCCCCCTCAACGCCGCAAAGGCTTCGACGAAGCCGCCCTCGCGCTCGGCGGTGCGCAGCACCTCGGCCGGCGCCACGCCGAACACGCGCGCGAGCACCCGGGCGTTGACCAGGGCCACGACCGCGTCGTCGGGCACGCTCACCTCGTCCCAGCGCGAGCGGGGTCGGCTCTCGAGCGCACGGTAGAGCGCCTCGAGGCGCGTGCCCTCGAGCGAGCCCCCGGGCCTCACGTGCAGGTCGCCCATGCCGATTCCGTAGCGGGCGGCCAGCTCGCCCCACGAGCGGCGTCCGGCCCTGAGACCCGCGACCACGTCGGGAGAGACCCCGGCGCGCCGGGCCACGAAGAGCACCACGGGCACCTCTTCGGGCTCGAGCCGCCACTGGCGGAAGATGCGAAGCTCGTCGGCGGGCACGCGGAAGAACTCGGCCACGGCGCGCAGGTAGGCGCGGGTGGCCTCGGCGGCCTCCCCGCCCTGAGCGCTCGCGGGCACCGCCCCGGCGCCGGCGAGCACGGCACCACACACCACCGCCCGCAGCAGGCTCGTCACCCCCCTGCGGGCGCCCCCGTCCCGTCCTCCGCTTCGACGCGCTTCCATGGTCTCCAATGTGCACCCGCCCCCGGCGCGTCCGCCACCGTCACGCCCGCCCGGGGCGCCCGGGCGCAACGGCCGCCGGCCGCACGGCCGCTGTGACCCCGCGGGCGTGGCACGCGTCTTGATCATGAAAGCCATACGGAAGGCTGGACATCGCATCGGTAACAGCCGTGAGGCGGGGAGGGTACCATGGACGTCGGGACGAAGGACCGGAAGAAGAGAGCTCGCCGGGAACGCCGCTCGACCCTGGTTCCCGTGGCCGCAGGACACACGGGAGCGGCGGGTCCGGGAGCGGACGTCGTGCTGGACTTCGCGGGCGTAGGAGCCCCGGATCTGGCCGGTCTGACGCTGATTCTGACCGCCCGCCAGCTCGCCTGCGAGGATCGCCGCCGCGTGTGGCTGAAGGACATTCCTTTCCGCACCTGGCAAGCTCTTCGCTCCCTGGGCCTCGAAGGCCTGTTCAAGTACTTCCCCCACGTGGACGGTCCGCTCGACTGAGCGCCCGCCGCGTCGCACCCGGGGCCCGGTGTCCTCCAAAAAGGACACTGGGCCCTTTGCTTTTCCGGCTGCGGCGGTCACGGATTTCGGGTGCTCGGCCCGCGGGCAGGCCCGCGACTCAACGGAATCGGATGCGCAGGATCTTCGCCGGGATGCCCGGCGAGGCGCTGTACGAGGCCCACACGTCGCCGCTCGAGGGGTCGATGTCGAGGTGGCGGATGAGCGCGCCGCGGGTGGGCAGCGGGTAGACGGTGAACTGCTCGTCGGCCGGATCGAACGAGAGCACGGCGTCGGCCGCCGCGGTGCCGATCCACACGACGTTGCTGCGCGCGTCGACCCGCACCACGTAGGGCAGCGCGTCTTCGATGGGCAGTGCGTAGCGGGTGAACGCCTCGCGGTCGGGATCGAAGCGCACCAGGCCGCCGGCGGCGTACTCGGGAATCCACACCACGCCGTCGGGCCCCACGTCGAGTCGCCGGGGCCCCGACTCCGGCTCGGGCATCGGCCACAGGTCGACCAGGCCCTGCTCGGGCTCGAGCCGCACGAGGTGATTGCCGCGGAGCTCGGTCATCCACACGGTGCCCCAGCGGTCGACGCGCAGCCCGTAGGGGATGTTGCTCTCGCCCCTGAGCGCGCGGGCGACGGGCGGCACCGGGTACTGGCGCACGTCGCCCCGGCGGGGGTCGATGCGCCCGATCAGCTCGGGCCCCACCGTGAAGTGGCCGTTGTACCACAC
The DNA here is from genome assembly GCA_003695865.1 of Gemmatimonadota bacterium. Taxonomy (GTDB): domain Bacteria; phylum Gemmatimonadota; class Gemmatimonadetes; order Longimicrobiales; family Gaopeijiaceae; genus J028. The sequence continues at coordinate 3,507 of RFGQ01000542.1, forward strand.
CCGCCCGCGCCGGTCGAGCATGATCGAGTGCGGGTACATGCCGATGTCGTAGGTCTGCCACTCCTCACGGCGCGGATCGTAGTGCGCCAGCGCGCCCGGCGCGCCGAGCGCCACCCACCAGCTTCCGTCGCGCTCCATGTCGAGCGCGCGCGGGTTGGCGCCGCGCACCGGGATGTCGACCGTCTCGAAGTCGCCCGTCTCGGGGTCGAGCAGGTACATGCGGTCGGTGAGCATGCCGGTGATCACCACGCGGCCGTCGCGCCCCACCATGAGGTCGTGCGGCAGGTCGTCGGGCTCGGGCAGGTCGTACTCGGTGAGCACCGCGCGCGAGAGGTCGCGCTCGCTGTAGGCCGTGGGCGCCTTCCACTCGGCCGGGAACGTGCGCAGCGCGCGCACCAGCCAGGGCGCCCAGCGCTCGGGCAGCGCGTAGCCCGAGATGATCGGAAAGCCCGAGCCCGGTCCGTAGCGCGCCACCATGAGCCGGATCGACTCGGCCCAGCC
>RFGQ01000543.1 GCA_003695865.1 Gemmatimonadota bacterium
CCGAGCGCGGACGGGGGCTCGTCGAAGTGCTCGGGGTCGCCCACGATCAGGATCACCGCCTCGTCCGGCCGGAGCGTGCGCCGGAAGGCTTCGAGCACCTGGTCGGCCGTGACCGCCTCGATGCCGCTCAGGTAGATGTCGAGCCAGTCGGCCGGCAGCCCCTGCGCCAGATAGAACATCTGACGCGACACGATCTGCGCCGGGTCCTGGAAGTTGAACACGAAGCTGTTCGCCGTCCGCTGGACGAGATGCTCGACCTCGGACGCGGCCGGTGGCTCGCTCCGCGCCTCGCGCAGCACGTCGAGGATGAGCCGGGTGGCCGCCACGGTGCGGTCGGCCCGGGTCTGGGTCACGGCCGCGACCACCCCGTCGGTGTCGCGTGGCGTGGTCCACACCGACGCGACGCTGTAAGCGAGCCCCGCCTGGGTGCGCACCCGGCGCATGAGCCGGCTCGAAAAGCCCGAGGAGCCCAGGAGCTGGTTGGCGATGCGCGACGCGAAATAGGCGGGCTCGTCCGCCAGTCGCACCGGCGAGGTGTGCCCGACGATGACGGTGCTCTGGGGGATCGGGCGCGGCACCAGGTAGACGCCGGGTCGCACGTCGAAGCGTGGGGCGGGCGGCGCGGGCAGCGGCTCGGTGCACGCCGGCCACCCGTCGGTTACGCGCTCCAGCAGGGGTTCGAGCTCCGCCCACGTGACGTCGCCCACCACCCCCAGCACGAGATTGTCGGGGCAGAAGATGCGCGCGTGGACCTCGCGCAGGGCCGCGGGGGTGACGTCCGTGGGCTCGAGGTCGTCCGGAGAGAGCACCCAACCCACCGGGTGGTCGCCGTAGAGCAGGTGGTTGAAGGTCGAGATCGCGAGTCGCCCGGGATCGTCGGGCCGCCGACGCGCGTCCTCGAGTTCGCGGCGGCGCCATACCTCGACCGCCGTGGAATCGAACCGCGGGTAGCGCACCATCTCGGCCCACAGCTCGAGCGCCGGCTCCAGGTGCTTGCTCAACGCGTTCACGTTCTGGAAGGCGCTGCGCCCGCCGCCGCCGATGGCGGTCTGGATCGCGTAGTGGTCGAGACGCGCCTCGAGCGAATCGGGCGGGAGCGATCGGGTGCCGCCCGCGCGCAGCAGGCTCGAGACCGCGGTCGCCGCACCCAGCCGGCTGCGGCCGAGGTTCGACGGCCCCCCACGGAAGCGCGCGAACAGGTTCACCAGCGGCAGGGTGTGTTCTTCGATGAAGAATACGGTGATGCCGCCGCTCAGGGTGTGGCGCTCGGCCTCGGGAGCTTCGAAGCGCAGCTCGGCGTAGTCGCGCCCGGCGGCCTCGCGCGGGGCGAGCGGACGCTGGGC
>RFGQ01000544.1 GCA_003695865.1 Gemmatimonadota bacterium
AGCCGCCGGCGGGCGCCAGGTTCGGGTTTCCGGGCTGGAGCTGGTAGGCCCAGTCGAAGATCATGATCGCGTTCCCGGACTGATCCGTCCCCAGAATCGAGACCCGGATCGCCCCGTAGTGCAGTTCGCCGTCGTCACCGGGCACCCGCAGCATGTAGGTGAACTCCTGGTCGACCCGCAGGTCGGCGGTCGTGTAGCCGCTCGTGGGGGCCACCGTCCAGTCCACGCAGCCCTCGTCCGCGGCCGGGCCGCACTTGAGCGCGGTCGTGAAGCGACCTTCGGGGAACACGGCGGCGCCCGGCCCGGGCACGATCCACCAGCCGAAGGCGTCGGCCTCGAGGCGGAAGTGGCGCAGCGGCGAGGTGCCCGAGACCACGGGGTCGGCCGCGTCGGACTCCCGGAAGCGGAAGCCCGACTGCCCCGGCACGTCCTCGAAGGCGAAGAGCAGTTCGCCCGTGAAGTCGGGGCGCGGCGTGCCGCTCGCCTGCGCTCCGACCTCGCTCTCGTGACCCCAGACGTCGACCGACGAAACCACGTAGGTGACGGTCACCCCGTTGACGGCCACCAGATCGAGGAAGCCCTCCGAGTCCGTCTCGCCCAGCAGAACCCGCTGGCCCGAGCCCGGATCGATCAGGTACACGCGGTAGTTCGCGAAGTCGCTCACGGCGCGCGCGTTGTCGGCCCAACGCAGGAAGTTTGCGTTGTCCAGCGCGATCACTTCGAGGCCGTTGGGGGCGGGCGGCGCGTCGAACGACGGTACGTCGACCACGGGCTGCTCGAAGGAATCGGTCTCGAGGCCCGTGTCGGGATCGAACGCCGAGACGAAGTACTCGTAGCTCGTGTTCGGCTGGATGTTCGTGTCGGTGTATTCACAGAAGCCGTCGGCGCAGCTCGTGACCTCTGCGATCAGCAGGAAGTCGCCGGCCCCCACGCGCCGGCTCCATACGCGGAACGTCTCGCCGCGCCACTGGGGCGACAGCTCCCAGGTCACGCGCACGGCCCGGTTGAAGTACGACGCTTCCACACCGACCGGGGGCGCCGGTTCGTCTCCGTCGGGAACGAACACCGTCGTCGAATCGGAACACGCGGCGAGCAGTCCCGCCGCTCCGAGTGCCACCCACCAACGTCTGCTCATCGTGGTCATCCCGCCTCGGGTTGTTGGCTCCTGAGCATCTGTTACACCCGGAGTGCAGGATCGGTACCAGACTCCATGACGTTGCACCGCAACGGGTTACGCCGTGCGGCCGGTCCGCGTGTGTCCCCTGAGGAGGACAGGTCGCTCCGGCCCGGCGACACGCGGGCACCGGTGGATCGGGCCGGGAAGGAGCGCCTCGGCCGCCGCCTCAGAAGCGGTTGCGGCGCGACTCGCTGCGCTGCTGGTAGTCGAACTTGAGGTCTCGCAGGTCCACGAGCTGCACGTTGAAGCGGAACGTCCAGTTGCCGGTGGCCGTCTGCAGGAAGTCGAAGTGGGCCTCCCAGCGCCCCAGGTCGCGCGTCAGGCGCACCGTGTGGTCGAGGAAGTCCACCGCGTCCACGTCGAACGAGGTCCGCCAGCTCACGTCCCAGTTGGGGGTCGGCTTGAAGCGGACCGTGCCCTGCAGCAACTGCGTCGCCGCAACCGACTCGTCGCGCGAGCGCCGGAGGGAGTACGAGACGTTGGCGCTCCACTGGCCCACCGAGCGCCGCTGTCGACGCTGACGCTCGAGCTCCTGACGGCGCGTCGCCTCGTTGAGATCGCCCCGTCCCGGGACGATGGCCGAGCCGTCGGTGGGGCTGCGCGCGTCGAGTTCCTCGTCGCGCAGGTCCTCCTCGAGCGCGTCTTCGTCGAGCGTCTCCTCGTCCGCCGCCGCTTCGTCGTCACCCCCGCGCCCCAGGAAGGGGATGAGCGCCAGCAGGTTCGTGCGGTTCGAGAGCGAGAACGAGAGGTTGAGCTGAGAGAGCAGCGGCGAGAACGTCCGTCGACCCTCTTCGTCGGTGTCGAACAGGTCGTGCTCGAGCGAGATCGAGAGCCCGCGCAGGAAGTCCGACGAGATCTGGTTCGTGAGGCGCGTGGTCTGGAACCCGTCGAGGTAGTTGTCGCTCTCCTTGGCCCGCTGAAAGTCGTACGTGATCACGTTGGTACGCACGGCGAGGAGCTGCACGATGTCGGAGCGCTCCTGCCGGCGCGGCTCACCCGGCCGGGCGGCGTCTCCCTGCTCCGGACCGCCGCCGGCGCCGCCCAACGCCGCCGAGTCGGCGGCAGCCGAGTCGGCCGGAGCGGCGATCCGGTCTGCGGCGGCCGGGCGCGTGCGCGAGCGCTCGCGCCGGGGCCGCGGCTTCCGCTTGGCCTCGAACGTCTGGTTGAGCCCGAGCGAGATCGTGTTGCGGGGCTGCGACTCCCGCGACCCGAACACGGTTTCCTGGAGCGGCGACGGACTGATGCCGGGCGAGTACGAGTAGGTGATCGACGGCGAGATCTTGTGCCGGATCGCCTCGAAGCCGCCGAAGCCCCCGAAGAAGCCGTACACGTCACTCTTGAGCCGCACCCCGAGGGAGAGACGTGTCGGACCCGCCACGAACGACGAGGCCTCCGGGATCTCGTCGGAGCGCTTGGCCATCCCGTTGATCGTGAGGTCGGGCGTGAGTGTGGTGGTGCCGATCAGCCGCTGCTGATAGTTGAGCGACATCGACCAGGTGAGGTCGGCGGTCGTGAGGTCCCGCGTGCCCGACCCGGGCGCGGCCAGGCTGTCCTGGAACGAGAGGGGCACGGCGCGCGTCGTGTTCTCGGCAATGCTCACCGACTGGCGCCAGGCCAGCGCGCCCAGGTTGAAGTTGCTCGAGAATCCGGCGTTGGTGCGCACCACGTCGGCCAGCGCGCGGCTGAAATCCGACTCTTCCTGACCGGGGCGATCGGTCGTCTGGCGGCTGTAGTTGGCGCTCCCCGACCAGGTGAGGTTGTTGTAGAAGTGCGCGCGGCTCTCGGGGGCGGGAAACAGCGTGAGCGTCTTGAGCGACAGCGAGACCCGGGGCAGCGACTGCTCCACCCGGTCGTCCTGAAGGAACTGGCGCCGATCGGCCGACAGCGAGAGCGTGCCCCAGTCGAACCGGCGGTTGACGCCGCCCTGCGAGTTGATCGACTGCACGACCTCGCGCGGATCGAAAGAGTTGCGGCGGACGAAGTCGGAGCTCGAGGCGTACGCGGCCGACACCCGGATCGACGTACGCTCGCTCTTTTCCCACTGATGGCGCGTGTCGAACGACAGCTCACGCCCGCCGTCTGCCCGCCAGAACTGGCGGTAGTTCATCTGCCCGTTGAGGAACTGGCGCAGAATCTGGTAGCGGGCGCTGCCCGTGAGCGAGAGGAAGTTGTCGCTCCACCAGTCGAGGGCGACCGTCGCGTCGGCGTACTGATTGATCGCCCAGTAGAAGCCGACGTTCGAGATGCGCCGGCTCTGGCCCCGCGACGTGCGCACCACGTCGGTGATGCTGAACTGCGGGAACAGCACCCCACTGCGTCGCCCCTGCTCCACGTTCTGCATCATGAAGGGCAGCCACATCACCGGCACGTCGGCGAAGTTCAGCGTGACATTGCGCGCCACCAGCCACGAGCCTCCGATGATCTTCGCCTCGCGCGCGGCGAAGTGGTATCCCCAGTTCTCGTCGGTGGTGAACTTCACCTGCGAACCGTACACGGAGTCGTTGTACACCCCCGGCAGAGCGCCCCGCAGGTACCAGGTGGCCTGCTGCGAAAAGCGGGTACGGGCGTCGTAGGCGGTGCCCCGGGCGGCGTTCAGGTCGTAGAGGATGTTGGCGCTGGTGAGCGGCTCTTCGCCCGGGCGTTCGGTGACCGTCTCGCCCCGGGTGCGCACCAGTCCTCGCCGGTCGTCGAGAATGATCGAGTCGACTGCCGTGATGCGCTGGCGGGGCTGGGCGACCTCGGCCGGCGCCTCGTCGCTGCCCACAAGTACGAGCAGGCTCGAGTCGGCCAGAAAGAGCGCGCGGCGGCCCCGGTAGTCGGTCACCTCGTAGCCGGCCAGCGCGCGCAGCGCCTGCACGATGGAGTCGCCCTCGGCGCGAGGCGCGGCGGGGCGGCGCGAGGCCCTGGCCGCGCGCGCGATGGAATCGCGCAGCGCGAGCGTGGAGTCCACGCCGGGGGGGCGCGCCAGACGCTGCAGCCGCTCGTACACGCGCGCGCGGGCGGAGTCGTCGACCACGCCACGCGCGCGCTGCTGCCC
>RFGQ01000545.1 GCA_003695865.1 Gemmatimonadota bacterium
GCCGCCGGCCTTGCGTTATGGGCGTGCGGGGGCGGGGACGACGGGGTGAGCTTCGAGCCCGAGCCGATCCTCGAGCCGGGCATCCACATCCGCTATCTGACGGTGGACGGGTTTCAGCGCTCGGCGACGATCTACGTGCCGCCGGGGCTGGCCCTGGACGAGCCGCAGATGCTCGTGCTCATGCTGCACGGCAATCCTCCGGCCGATATGTCGAAGCTCACCCGCTTCAACGACGTGGCCGACTCGTTGGGCTTCATCATGGTCTACCCCCATTCGTTTGCGAGCGGCCAGTGGGCGTTCGCCTGCGACCGCTGCAATCCCGCCGCCGACATGGGGATCGACGACGTCAAGTACTTCTCGGCTCTGCTCGATCTGCTCGAGCAGGACCTGGTCGTCGATCGGGGTGCCGTCTTCGTGACGGGCTTCTCCATGGGCGGGATGATGACCGTGAACCTGATCTGTCAGCTCGGCGATCGGTTCGTGGCCGCGGCGCCTGTGGGCGCCATCGCCTGGGATTGGCACATGGACCACTGCGGCGGTGGGCCGCAGCCGCTGATGTGGCACATCGGAAGCGTCGACAACCAGTTCCCGTGGGAGGGCAAACCCGGTCCGGTCTTCTCGGGCCTGCCCGGCGACAGCATGAAGGCGCTGTGGCTAGCGAAGAACGGCTGCGACGGCGGCGAGGTCACGAGCCGGCTGCCCGACCTGGATCCGAGCGACGGCACCACGGTCACGCGCACGGTGTTCACCGGATGCCGTGAGGACTTCGAGTTCTACTGGTACGAAGGGATGGACCACAATTGGCCGGGCTCGCCCCACATCGTGGCGGGCCGTACGAATCGCGACGTGAACGCTTCCAGCCTGATCGCGCGGTTCTTCATGGAGCACAGGAGGTAGCGCAATGCGTGGGGATGTGGAGGACGGGAGGGACGCCAGGCTGATCGTGCTGGTGTCGGCGCTGTACATCGTGGTGCTCCTGGCCGTGGCGCTCGCCACGGCGCGTTCCGTGCGCGCGCAGAGCACGCCGGCACTCGCCACGGTGGGTGAATGGAGGGCGCGGGGGCGGGCGCCGCACGCCGGCGTGCGACGGCCCGCCCCCGGCCGATCTCAGCCTCCCGGCCGGGCGGGCCACGGCCGCGCTTCGACCCGCCCGATCGGCTCATAGCGCGTCACGGGGCGGGTCGCCTCGCGCGTGCGCAGGTCGAAGCGGTCGCCGGGCGCCAGCACGTAGAAGCGCCCGTGGTCGCCGATCATGCGGCCGTGGTCGTAGATCAGCACGTAGCCCTGTCCCATCACCTCGAAGCGGTCCCCTCGGACCACGATCGCCGTGTTCTCGTCGAGGCCGATGCCGAGCAACTCCGGGTGGGCTTCGATCACTTCGATCAGGTCGAACTGGCGGTTGCGGCGCAGCACGTGCTGATCGATGGCCGTGTTGCGCAGGAAGCCGAAGCCCTCCTCGTGGTCGCCCATCATGATCGTGTTCGTACGCGTGTCGCCGCGCACCAGATACGATCCCTGAATCGTCGCGCCGGCCGACGATCCGCCGATCACCCCGCCGCGCGCGAGCACCTCGCGCAACGCTTCTTCGGTGCGGGTGCCCAGGTAGGCGTCGGCCAGACGCCACTGGCGCCCACCGGCGAACCACACACCCCCGGCGTCGAGAAGCGGGGCGACAAAGGCCTCCTCGTCGGCGACTGCGGGATCGGTCGTGTGCAGGACGGTCAGGTTCGTAGCCCCGACGTCGCGGAACATCTTGAGGCCCGGCCAGAACTCGTCGTACGACTCGGCGCCCCCGGCCGTGGGGATGACCACGATGTGTGCCGTGGGGCCGCCGGCCAGGTCGACGAAGCGCTGCACGATCGCTTCGTCGCGCAGCGCGCCGCCCACGATCACGAGCGACCCGCGCTCGGGGCCCACCTCCTGCGCGGCGGCGGCGTGCGCGCCGAACGGGCCGGCGACGCTCATGGGCGGCACCCCGGCCGCCCAGGCGGCCAGCCCCGCGAGGACGACGACGGCCCGGGCCGCCGAGCCCTTCGGGCGCACGGCGCGGCGGCGCCCCCGCCTGCCCCCGCTCACCGCTCCCCTCCCGCGCCGTCCGACACCGGCCGCGGTGCGGTGCGGTAGCGGTCGAACCAGGCGAGCACGTGTTCGACCTTGGCGAGCAGGTGACTGGGTCGTCTCGCGATCCCGTGGCTCGCCTCGGGGATGCGCACCATGGCCGACTCGACCCCGCGGATGCGCAGGGCCGCGTAGTACTGCTCGGTCTCGGCGATGGGCGTGCGGTAGTCGGCTTCGCCCGTGATGAGCATGGTCGGGGTCGTGACGTTCCCCACCAGGCTGATCGGTGAGCGCGCCATGTAGTGGGCCTCGTGCTCCCAGGGCGGCCCCGGGAACCAGTACTTGTAGAAGAAGCCCGGATTGTCGGAGTAGAGCACGAAGCTGTACCAGTTGATGACCGGTTTCTGTACGACCGCGGCGCGGAAGCGGTCGGTCTTGCCGACGATCCAGCTCGTGAGCACCCCACCCCCGCTGCCGCCCGTCACGAAGAGGTTGTCCTCGTCCACGTAGCCGCGCGCGACCACCGCGTCCACGGCCGACATCAGGTCGTCGTAGTCGTGGCCGGGATAGGCGTGGTGGATGAGGTTGCCGAACGCCTCGCCGTAGCTCGTGCTGCCGCGCGGGTTCGTATAGACCACCACGTAGCCCGCGGCGGCGTAGAGCTGGATCTCGGCCGCGAAGCGGTCGCCGTAGTTGGCGAACGGCCCGCCGTGGATCTCGAGCAGCAGGGGGTAACGCCGCGACGGGTCGAAGTCGGGCGGCGTGGCGATCCACCCCTGGACACGCCGCCCGTCGAACGAGGATTCGACCCAGAAGCTCTCGACCCGCGCGAGCGCCCGGTGGCCGAGCAGGTCGTCGTTCAGGCGGGTGAGTCGGCGCACCGCCCGCCCGTCCCACAGCGCGACATCGGCCGGATGATCGGGACGGCTGAGCGTGAAGGCGACGACCCCGTCGCCGGTGGCGCTGAACTGGCCGCCCGAATACGGACGCCCGAGCGAGAGCCCGCCGACGTCGCCGAACAGTTCGCGGACACGCCCGTCCAGATCGACCCGGGCGATCTTCGTGTTCCCCTCGCTGTCGTACTGGATCAGCAGGCTGCGGCCGTCGCCACTCCAACGGAAGGCGTCCACGCTGCGGTCGAGCGAGGCGGTGAGCGCTCGCGGGTTCGATCCGTCGGCGTCCATGAGCCACAGGCGCGTCACCTGGTAGCCCTGCAGGTGGTCGTCGAAGCCGAGGTAGGCGATGCGGCGCCCGTCCGGCGAGACGGCCGGCGCCTGGTCGGGTCCGTAGCGGTCGGTGAGCTGCTCGAGCGCGCCGTCGGCCGGCGAGAGCCGGAAGACCTCGGAGTTCAGCGGGTCCACGTCGGGGTCGGTGCTGCGGGCCATCGAGGTGAGCAGGATCGCGTCACCCGACGGGGTCCACGAGAGCGGCCCGCTGTGATCGTAGGGGCCCGACGTGAGCTGCCTGGGCGTGCCGCCCTCGGCCGGGATCACGAACACGTGCGAGGCGCCCGGGCGCAGGTAGCCCTGCCCGTCGGCGCGGTAGCGCGTCCGCTCGATCACGGTGGCCGGAGGGGCCCACTCGGCCCCGCGCGGCTTGCGGGGAAGCGACGCCATGGGCGCCTCGGGATCGTCGGGCACGAACATGGTGAAGGCGATGCGTGTGCCATCGGGCGACCAGGTGAGCGCCGAGGGGCTCTCGGTGAGCCGCGCGAGCAGCGCGCTCTCTCCGGTGTCCATCCAGCGGATGCGGAGCTCGCTGCCGCCCTCTCCGTCGCTCTGCACGTAGGCCAGCCGGGTGCCGTCGGGCGACCAGCGGGGATTGCTCGCGTCGCGGGTGCCGTCGGTGAGCGCGCGCGGCTCACCGCCTCCGGCGCCGACCGACCACAGGGCGCGCCGGGTGCCGTCGCGCATGGCGTCGAGCGAGGAGCGCACGAACACGACCGTGCGTCCGTCGGGCGAGATCTGCGGATCGGCCGCGTACTCGAGCTCGAAGACATCGGCGGCCGTGAAGCGGGCCGCGTCGGCCGCCGGCGCCGCGCTCTGTGCGTGCGCCGCCGCGGGTGCGGTCAGCGCGAGCACGGCCGCGGCGAGCAGGCGGCCGCCGGCCGAGAGGTGGATACAACGCATGGTGA
>RFGQ01000546.1 GCA_003695865.1 Gemmatimonadota bacterium
ACCCGGGCGCGGCGGCGCCGCACCCGGGTCTTCATGATGGCCCGCGTCGCAAGGTCAGGCCAGGGGATTCCCCGCCGTCGTCTCGACGACGTCGTCCATGTGGAGCACGGCCGCGGCCGGCAGCTCGCTGGGCGGCTCCACGTCGGCGTATTCGGTGAGCACCGTCACCTGGTCGGACTCGACCATGAGCACGCCCGCCGCCACCTGGAACGTCTGCGATCCGCCTGCGGGCAGATCGATCACGAGCTCTCCGTGACCCAGCAGCGTGATCAGCGGCGCGTGCCCGGGCAGCACGCCCACCCGGCCGTCCCAGGCCGGCGCGACCAGCGCCGCCGCGTCGCCGTCGAACACGGAGCGTTCGGGCGACACCACACGCAGCTTGAGCGTCGAAGCCATCGGCCTACATCGCCTCCGCGGCGGCGATCACCTCTTCGATGCCGCCCTTCATGTAGAAGGCCTGCTCGGGCAGGTGGTCGAACTCGCCGGCCGCCACCCGCTCGAACGACTCGATGGTGTCTTCGAGCTTCACGTACTTGCCCGGGAAGCCGGTGAACACCTCGGCCACGTGGAAGGGCTGCGAGAGGAAGCGCTCGATGCGGCGCGCACGGCCCACGATCACCTTGTCCTCTTCGGTCAGCTCGTCCATACCGAGAATGGCGATGATGTCCTGGAGGTCCTTGTAGCGCTGCAGGATGCGCTGCACCTCGACGGCGACGTTGTAGTGACGCTCGCCCAGGAACTGCGGATCCAGAATCCGCGACGTCGAGTCGAGCGGATCCACCGCCGGGTAGATCCCCTTCTCGGCGATGGCGCGCGACAGCACCGTCGTCGCGTCGAGGTGCGTGAACGCCGTCGCGGGCGCCGGATCGGTCAGGTCGTCGGCCGGCACGTAGATGGCCTGCACCGACGTGATGGAGCCCTCTCGCGTCGAGGTGATGCGCTCCTGCAGCTCACCCATCTCCGTGCCCAGGGTGGGCTGGTAGCCCACGGCCGAAGGCATGCGGCCGAGCAGCGCCGACACCTCGGAGCCCGCCTGGGTGAAGCGGAAGATGTTGTCGATGAACAGGAGCACGTCCTGCTTCTCGACGTCGCGGAAGTACTCCGCGATCGTCAGCCCCGAGAGGCCCACCCGCAGGCGCGCCCCCGGCGGCTCGTTCATCTGGCCGTACACGAGCGAGGTCGAGTCGAGCACGCCCGACTCCTTCATCTCGAGCCACAGGTCGTTGCCCTCGCGCGTGCGCTCACCCACGCCGCAGAACACGGAGCGGCCGCCGTGCTCCATGGCGATGTTGTTGATGAGCTCCATGATGATGACGGTCTTGCCCACGCCGGCGCCGCCGAACAGGCCCGTCTTACCGCCCTTCACGTAGGGGGCGAGCAGGTCGATCACCTTGATGCCCGTCTCGAAGATCTCGGTCTTGGGTTCGAGGTTCTCGAAGCGGGGCGCCTCACGGTGGATGGGCCAGACCTCGACCTCGCCCTCGTCGGACGTGACCGGGCCCTGCTCGTCGACCGGCTGGCCGAGCACGTTCAGGATGCGGCCCAGGGCGGGCTTGCCGACCGGCACCGAGATGGGCGCGCCGGTGTCGATCACGTCCATGCCGCGCGTCACGCCATCGGTGGTCGACATCGACACCGCGCGCACCTGGCCACGGCCGATGTGCTGCTGCACCTCGGCGACCAGCTCGATGGACTCGCCGCTCTCCGTCGTCGCGCTGATGCGCAGCGCGTTATAGATCTCGGGCAGGTGCTCCGGATCGAACTCCACGTCGAGCACGGGCCCGATGACCTGAACGACCTTCCCGATGTTCGTGTCTGCCATGATTTCCGTTTCTCCCGTCCGGGCGTCGGCCGCGGGGCGCTACTCGAGCGCCGCCGCACCGCCGACGATCTCGGCGATCTCCTGCGTGATCTGGGCCTGACGGGCCCGGTTGTAGGTGCGCGTGAGGTACTCGAGCACGTCGCCCGCGTTGTCGGTGGCGTTCTTCATCGCCGTGCGCCGGGCCCCCTGCTCCGCCGCCGCGTTCTCGATGAGCGCGCGGTAGACGGCGTTGCGGATGTAGGCCGGCAGGAGCCGCTCGAGCATGAAGTCGCCCGAGGGGCTGAGGATGAAGTTGTCGAGCGGCACCACCTCTCCGTCGGAGCGGATGGGCAGCAACTCGTTGACCACCGGCGGCGTGGACAGCGCCGAGCGGAACTCGGAACTGACCACGTAGACGGCGTCGATCGCGCCCGCCTCGAACCGCTCCCTGAGCGGCCCCACGAGCGACTCGGCCTCGTCGACCGTCGGCACGTCGCCGATGTCGGTCCGCACGCTGGCGAGCGCGCGGCCGCGGAAGCGGAAGTACGCCGCTCCCTTCTTGCCGGCGATGTGGAGCTCGGTCTGCACGCCGTCGCGCTCGAGCTTCTCGAGCAGCAGGCGCGCCTCGCGGATGAGGTTGGCGTTGAAGCCGCCCGCCAGACCGCGGTTGGCCGTGAGCAACAGCACCGCCGCGCGCTCCACCCGAGCGGGCTGGCGCAGCAGCGGAAAACGCTCCGCCAGCTCCGGGGCGTAGAGGCTGCGCACGATGCCCGTGAGGGCCTCGCTGTAGGGCCGCGCGGCATACACCCGGTCGGTGGCCTTCTTCAGCTTCGAAGTGGCCACCAGCTCCATGGTGCGCGTGATCTGGCGCGTGTTCTCGACGGAGCGGATCCGCCGCTTGACTTCGCGTGCGCCTGCCATCGAAGGCTACTCCTCTCCGATCCGGCGTCAGGCCGTCGCGCCCGCCGCCTCGGCCGGCGCCTCGGCGCCCCCGAGTTCGGCGAGGAAGGTCTCGTTGTAGGCCTTGATGGCCGCCACGAGCCCTTCGGCGATCTCGTCGGTGAGCGCCTTCTCGGTGCGAAGCTTCTCGAGCAACTCGTCGTGCTGGGCCTCGAGATACTCGTGGAAGCCCCGCTCCCAGCGCTTGAGGTGGCGCGTCTCGATCTCGTCGAGGTGACCCTGCGTCACGGCGTAGATCACGGCCACCTGGTTCTCGACCGGCATGGGCTGGTACTGCCCCTGCTTGAGGATCTCGACCGTGCGCTCACCGCGCGCGAGCTGCCTCTGCGTGGCCGCGTCGAGGTCCGAGCCGAACTGGGCGAAGGCCTCGAGCTCGCGGTACTGGGCCAGGTCGAGGCGCAGCGATCCGGCCACCTTCTTCATGGCCTTGATCTGCGCCGCGCCGCCCACCCGCGACACCGAGATTCCCACGTTCACCGCCGGGCGGACGCCCGAATAGAACAGGTCGGGCTCGAGGTAGATCTGGCCGTCGGTGATCGAGATCACGTTCGTGGGGATGTAGGCCGACACGTCGCCGGCCTGGGTCTCGATGATCGGCAGCGCGGTGAGCGAGCCCCCGCCGTGCTCGTCCGAGAGCTTCGCGGCCCGCTCGAGCAGGCGCGAGTGCAGGTAGAACACGTCGCCCGGGTACGCCTCGCGGCCCGGCGGCCGGCGCAGCACCAGCGAGAGCTGGCGGTAGGCCTGGGCCTGCTTCGAGAGGTCGTCGTAGACGACGAGCGTGTGCTTGCCCTGCCACATGAAGTGCTCGGCGAGCGCGCAGGCCGAGTAAGGCGCGATGTACTGCATGGGGGCAGGATCGGACGCGTTCGCGGCGACCACGATCGTGTAGTCCATGGCCCCGTGCTGACGGAGCGTCTCGACGACCGAGGCGACCTTACCGGCCCGCTGCCCCACGGCGCAGTACACGCAGATGACGTCGCCGCCCTTCTGGTTGATGATCGTGTCCACGGCGATGGCGGTCTTACCGGTGCCGCGGTCGCCGATGATCAGCTCGCGCTGGCCGCGGCCGATGGGGATCATCGAGTCGATCGCCTTGAGGCCCGTCTGCAGCGGCTCCGACACGGGCTGGCGCATCACGATGCCGGGCGCGACCACGTCGATGTGACGGCGGTCTTCGGCCTCGATCGGCCCCTGGCCGTCGAGCGGGTTGCCCAGCGGGTCGACGACGCGGCCGACGTATCCGGCGCCCACCGCGATGTCGAGCACCCGGCCGGTGCGGCGGACCTGGTCGCCCTCACGCAGGTGCGTCCAGTCACCCATGATGACCGCGCCGATGTTGTCCTCTTCGAGGTTCAGCGCCAGGGCCGTCACGGGCTCGCCCGTCTCCGACGAGGTGATCTCGAGCATCTCGCTCGCCATCGCCTTCGTCAGGCCGTAGATGCGGGCGATCCCGTCCTTCACCTCGAGGACCTCACCCACCTCCTCGGCGCGCAGCTCGTCCTCGTACTTCTCGATCTCCGAGAGGAGGACGCCCTTGATCTCGCTCGCGCGAAGTCCCGACTCGTTAGCCATTGACTCCTGTCCTATCCGGTCGTTCGTCCGGCGGGGAACCGCCCCCGGCCGGCCGACGTGATCGTGCTCAGGCCTCCGCCGCGGAGGGCAGGTCCGCGTGCAGCAGCCGTCGGCGCATCCCGTCCAGCCTGCGCCGGAGGGAGCCGTCGTAGATGGTGTCTCCGGCCCGTACCACGACACCGCCGAGGATCTGCGGCTTGATCCGCACGTGGGGGATCGCTTCGCGCCCCAGCATGCGGCCCAACACCGCCTTCAGCTCCTCGATGGCGTCCTCGGGCAGCTCCCGGGCCAACGTGACCTCGACGTGGACCCGGTTCATGTGCTCGTCGACCAGGGCGTGGTAGGCCCGCGCGATGTCGCGCAGCAGGCGCTGCCGCCGCTTGTCGATCGTGATCTGCAGAAAGTTGACCAGGTGCTTCGGCAGGGCCTCGCCGAACGCCCGCCGGATCACCGCCTTCTTCTCGGCGCCCGAGATGCGGGGCGTCTCGAAGAAGGTGCGCACGTCGGGGTTCTCGTCGATCAGGCGCGCGACCGCTTCGATCCCGGCCTGATAGACCTCGACCCCTTCGTGCCGCTGCGCCAGCTCGAAGAGCGTCTCGGCGTAGTTGCGGGCTACGGTCTCGTCCCTCACGCCTGCGCTCCCTCACCCTGCGTGCCGAGCTGCTCGAGGTAGGCGCGCACCAGGTCGCGGTCCTTCTCGGAGTCCAGGCGTTCCTGGATCAGCCGGCCCGCCGCCGCGATGGCGAGATCGACCGACTCGCGCCGCAGCGCGTCGAGCGCCTGTTCCTTCTCCCGCTCGATCGCCTGACGCGCCCGCTCGAGCATCGCCTGGCTCTCGGCACGCGCCTTCTCCTCGATCTCCTGACGGAGCCGCTCCCCGGCCTCCCGTCCCTCGGCGACGAGCGCCTGCGCCTGGCGGCGGGCCTCGGCCATCTGCTGGCGGTGCTCCTCCAGCAGCTTGCGGGCCTCGTCGCGCTCGCGCGCGGCCTCGTCGAGGGCGTTCTGGATGCCCGTCTCCCGAGCCTCGACCAGGCCGAGGATCGGGTTCCAGGCGAACTTCCAGAGGATGCCGAGCAGCAGCAGGAACACGACCGTCGTCCAGACCGTCGTGCCCAGGTTGACGCTGAACACCGGCGTCACCCCGTGCTCGTCCTGAGCGAGCAGGGGCGCCGGCAGCGCGGCCCACAGACCCACGCCGAGCGTCACGATGCGGCTCGTGCTCATGGCAGTCTCCGTTTCCTTGCCGAACCTGGATCGGCCGAGCGGCGGGTGCGCCCCTCGCGCCGACCGCGCGGGCTTAGAACTTCAGGAACGAGATGCCGAGCGCCGCGAGCGCCGCACCCTCGATGAGGGCGGCCAGGATGATGGCGGCCGTCTGGATGTCGGCCTTGGCCTCGGGCTGACGGGCGATCCCCGACGCCGCCTGAGCGCCGATCTGGCCGATGCCGATGCCGGCACCGATCACCGTGAGACCGAGGGCCAGGCCGGCGCCGATCATGCCGACGCCACCCTGAGAGGCAGCCTCCTGAACCACAGCGAGAAGAGCATGCATGATGATTATCCCCGAACGTTGAGGGTTTCAGGACCCGCGTTCGCGAGTCGCGCGACTGGGCCGGACCGGATCAATGCGCGTGCCGGATCAGGCCGATGAACACCGACGTGAGCATGGCGAAGATGTACGCCTGCAGGAACGCGACGAAGAGCTCCAGGATCATGAGAACGCTGGTCGCCGCGGCCGCGCCGATGCCCACTGCGAAGCTCTTCGACACCAGGATGATGCCGACGAGCGCGAGAATCAGGATGTGCCCGGCCATCATGTTCGCGAACAGACGGATGGCGAGGGCGAAGGGCTTCGTGAGCTTCCCGAGGAACTCCACCGGAGCCATGATCACGAGCATGATCGGCTTCATGAGCGTGGGGAGCCCGGGAGGCAGATAAAAGATCGTGCGTGCGTATCCGGCGGGGCCGAGCGCCAGCATCCCGCTCACCTCGATCACGACGAACGCGATCAGGGCGAGTCCCGCGGTGACCGAGAGGTTGCCCGTGGGCGTGACGCCCAGCGGCGTCAGGCCCGCGAGGTTCATGAACAGGATGAAGAAGAACACCGTCAGGATGAACGGCGTGTAGCGGTCGGCGCCGTGGCCGATGTTGGGCCGCACGACGTCGTCCCGGAAGAACAGGACCATCGCCTCCATGGCGTTGGCGAGGCCGCTGGGCGCGCGCTCCGGACCCGCCGCCCGCAGCCGGCGGGCGACCCAGGTGAACAGCAGAATGACGAGCAGGCCCGCCGCGAGCATCACCAGGAGCTGGCGCGTGGGCGAGAGGTCGATCGACAGCGGCCCGATGTGGATCGGGTCCATGGCCCAGCGAGACAGATCCAGATGGCCGCCGGCGAACTCGAGTTCGCGGGTGTCGGCCAGGTGGTGCTCGATGAACTCAGGGATGTCGGAGAGCGTGGACAACGACTCCTTGGCCGCGTGCCCGGCGGCTTCCGCCCCGTGGGCCGCGGCCTCGGCCGCGTGGCTCGCCGTGTCGGCGGCGTGCCCGGCGGCTTCCTGCGCCCCATGCTCCTGCAACAGCCTGAAGAAGCTCATCGCGTCGTCCGTGTCGTCTCACCGCCGGCCTTCAGGAAGGCCGGCTCCAACAGCAGCAGTGCGAAGAAAAAGCCCGCGACGGAGAGGAGGAGCGCCGCCGGGCGCGCGAGGTCGTTGAGCGTGACGGTGACGCCCACCGCCACCACGACCCCGAGCCGAACCAGGATTCCGGCGCCCCACCACACCAGGAAACGGGTCGGTTCGTCCCGCGCCCTGAGCAGGGCCGCGAACGCCGCCAGCTGTACCGGATAGGCGATCGCCGCCCCCGTCACCACCGCCCGTCGACTCTCGGGGTCGAGGAAGGCCCACAGGGCACCCGTCACCCCGATCAACAGCAGGAGTCCCGCGCCGGCGTATCGGCCCAGTGCGTTCACTCGTGTCGGTCCTCGTCGCTCTCTCGCGGCAGGATCACCACGTGCACGTACAGCCGGTAGAAGCCGGCGGCGGCTCCCACGAGCAGCCCGAGGAGCATCAGCACCTCGCGGCCGCCCACCCGACTCCCCAACTCGTAGCCGAGCCAGCCGAACAGACCCGCCGCGGCCGCGATCACGAAGCCGTGGCCCAGCGCGTCGGCCGAACCCCGCGGGGGCCCCTGCCCTCCGCTCGACCGGTCCTTGTCGTCCGACATCGACTCCTTCCCGCAGGGGGGTCGGAAAGCCACGGGAAGATAGGCGCTTGTGAAATTTTTCGCAAGCGCCGTTTTGGGCGACGTTGCGCCACTTCCGGGCGGGCCGTGAGGCTCTCGGGCAGAGCCCGCCTTGACGCCCCGGAACGTGGGCCGCAGTCTGGTGTCTTCCGGGTAGGAGGTCGGCCGCGGGCCGGCCTCGAGGGACGGCGCGCCGGCGTGCCCGACCGCGAGACGAAAGCGTTCGCGGCGCACGCCCCACCTCCGGAGGCAGAGGCCCTTCGGAGGCGCACGCCGGGGGTCGGGGCGCGAATGCGAACGCGGGGGCGAATGTCGACAGCCGAGGCGGAGATCAGAGACCGCGACCTGGAGCTGCTGGAGCGCACGGCCGAGGTCGCGGCCTCGCTGCGATCCGAGGTCGAAAAGCGGATCGTAGGCCAGCACGACGTCGTGGAGGGCCTGCTCACCGCCCTGCTCGCCAACGGCCACGCGCTGCTCGTGGGCGTACCGGGGCTGGCGAAAACGCTGCTGGTCTCGACCGTGGCCGAAGCGCTCGATCTGGACTTCAGCCGTGTCCAGTTCACGCCCGACCTCATGCCGACCGACATCACCGGCACCGAAGTCATCGAAGAGGACCGGGCGAGCGGCCGCCGGGTGTTCCGCTTCGTGAAGGGGCCCATCTTCGCCAACATCGTGCTCGCCGACGAGATCAACCGCACGCCGCCCAAGACGCAGGCGGCACTCCTGCAGGCCATGCAGGAGCGCGCGGTGACGGCGGCGGGCGAGACCTACCCGCTCGATCCCCCGTTCTTCGTGCTCGCGACGCAGAATCCGATCGAGCAGGAGGGCACCTACCCGCTGCCCGAAGCGCAGCTCGACCGATTCATGCTCGAGCTGCCCATCGGCTACCCGGGGCGGGAGGAAGAAGAAGAGGTGGCCATGCGCACGACCGGTGAGGAGCAGGTCACGGTGCGCCCGGTCGTGGGCAGCGGCGAGCTGATCGAGCTCCAGCGCCTGGTCCGGCGCATCCCGGCCCCCCCCTCGCTGGTCTCGTTCGCGGTGCGACTCGCCCGCAGCACGCGGCCGGGCGAGCCCGAGGCCAGCGGCGTGACCGAGCACTACGTGAGCTGGGGCGCCGGACCGCGCGCCTCGCAGTTCCTCGTGCTCGGCGCCAAGGCGCGCGCCGCGCTGCGGGGAGACGCGCTGCCCTCTTACGACGACGTCCGGGCCGTGGCGCCCGCCGTGCTCGCTCACCGGATCGTCCTCAACTTCGAGGCCGAAGCCGACGGGCGCACCACGCGAGACGTCATCCGCGAACTCCTCCGGGAGAGCCAGGAATGGACGTAGGCCCTAGTAGGCCGGCGGGCGAGGGCCCGCCATTACCCCGTTCGTCCCGATGATCGGCGCCCTGGTCCTGGGCGCGGTCGCCCTGATCGTCTTCTCGGCCCTGCTGGCCGCCGCCGAAGCGGCGACCTTCGCGCTGGGCGCCTCGCGTCTGCGTACCCTGGCGGACGAAGGCTTCCGCGGTGCCGCCGAACTGGCCGAACTGCGCGCGCGCCCGGGCCCGCTGCGCTTCTCGCTCCGCTTCCTGGGGAGCGTGGCCAACACGCTGGCGGCGGGGCTGCTGGTGTGGGCCGGGGTCGAAGCGTTCGGCCCGTGGGGGGGCGCCGGTGCCCTCGCGGGCGCGGTGGTCGTCGTCTCTGGTCTGGCCGAGACGGCACCCCGCATGATCGCGCTCCGTCGACCCGTCCGCCTCGCGCTCGGCCTGGCTCCGCTCATGCTCGTCATCGAGCGCGTTCTGCGGGTGGTGCTGGGTCCGGTTCGCCGCGTACAGGACCTGATCGAAGAAAAGGACTCGGAGGACGGCTCCACGCGCGAGGAGCGCCTGGTCCGCGAGATCAGTGAGATCGGTCAGGCCGAGGGTGTGGTGGGCAGGGACGAGCAGGAGCTGGTCGAGCGTGCGTTCAAGCTCGACGAGCTCACCGCCTGGGACGTGATGGTGCCGCGGGTCGACATCTTCGCCTGGCCCGAAGAGCGGACCCTGGCCGAGATCGTGCCCGACCTGGAGTCGGTGCCCTTCTCCAGGGTGCCCGTCTACCGGGGATCCGTCGACGACATCACGGGCATCCTGTACGTGCGCGAGGCCTACGCCGCCTACGTGGCAGGACGCCGCGACGTGCCGCTCGCCAAGCTCTCGCGGGAGCCCCTCTTCGTGCCGGGCTCCGTCTCGCTCACCCGGCTGCTGGCCCAGTTTCGAGCCCGCCGTATGCACATGGGCATCGTCGCCGACGAGTTCGGCGGCACCGACGGTCTGGTCACACTCGAAGACATCCTCGAGGAGCTCGTGGGCGAGATCGAGGCGGACGGCGGCGTCGACCTGCGAGAGATCAACCACGTCTTCAACGTGGCGCTCCCCAGCGTGGAGCACCGCTCGCTGAACGGGTTCATCCTCGAAGAGCTCGGGAGGGTGCCGGAGCCGGGCGAAGCCTTCCGACACGGCCCCGTCGAGGTGGAGATCGTCGAAGCCAACGACACGCAGGTGCTCAGGGCCCGGCTGCGCCGCGTGGCGCTGGGCCAGGACAGCGGCGCACCCGCCGCCGAGAGCTGACGCTTCCCCCGGAACGCGCACCCATGGCCCTCCTGCTCCCCTTCGCCGGCAAGCGCCCCAGCATCGCTCCCGACGCCTTCCTCGCGCCCGACGCCGTGATCGTGGGCGACGTGACCATCGGCCCCAAGGCCAGCGTCTGGTTCGGCGCGGTCCTGCGCGGCGACGACCCCGAGCACGGCATCGTCGTGGGAGAGGGCACCTCGGTACAGGACAACTGCGTGATCCACGTAGGGAACTGGGGACCCACGATCATCGGCGCGCACGTCACGGTCGGGCACGGGGCCAAGTTCGAGAGCTGCTCGATCGGCGACCGGACGGTGATCGGCATGAACGCGGTGATCCTGCAGGGCGCCCGCGTGGGCGCCGAGTGCGTCGTCGCGGCCAACGCCGTCGTGCTCGAGAACGCCGACATTCCCGACCGCAGCGTGGTGGCCGGCGTGCCCGGCCGTGTGAAGAAGACGCTCGAGGGCTCGGCCGCGGAGTGGATCCGCCGCGGCGGGCGCCACTACGTGTCGCTCAGCCGGGCCTACCTGGCCGAGGGCGTGGGCCGGGCCGGCGAAGAGGCCCACCTGTGCGAGCGCTGCGGCGCGATCATGTACGAACGGCACTGCAAGATCGCGTGCCGCAACTGCGGCTACATCCGCGACTGTTCCGACCCCTAGGGTCGGAGGATGGTGTCGAGGTACCAGCCGACGAGCGCGTCCCCCCAGCCGTAGGCCACGGCCGCGCCCGCAGCCAGGAAGATGCCGAAAGGCACCAGCTTGCCGGTGCGGTACGAGATCGGCCCGAAGATGAGGGCACCCAGCGCGGCACCCAGGAAGAGCGTGAGCAGCACCCCCGGAGCGCCCAGGAAGGCGCCCACCATCGCCATCATCTTGATGTCGCCCCCGCCCATGGCGTCCTTGCGGAACGCGAGCTTGCCGAGGCGCCCGATCGCCCAGAGCACCGCGAACCCGACGGCAGCCCCGATCGCCGCCTCGAGCCACCCAACGCCGCCCGGCAGGAACGCCGACGCCAACCCGAGGACGGTGCCGCCGATCGAGAACTCGTCGGGGATGATGTAGTAGCGGGCGTCGGCCAGGGCGATGCCGAGCAGGATGGTCAGGAACACGGCGCCCCGCAGCGACTCCCAGGCGGGCCCGTGCGCGGCGAAGGCGCCCGCCCAGATGAGCCCGGTCGCCAGTTCGACGAGCGGATACTGAACCGAGATGGGGCTCTCGCACGCGCGGCACCGGCCACGCAACCAGAGCCAGCCCAGCACCGGCACGTTGTCGTACCAGCGGATCGTCGAGCCGCAGGCCGGGCAGTGGGACGGCGGCGACACCACCGACTGCTCGTTGGGCCAGCGGTACGCACACACGTTCAGGAACGACCCGATCGCCAGCCCGAAGGGCAGCGCCATGAGCCCCAGCGTCCAGGTTCCGCTCACTCCCGGCCTCCGTCCGAGGGTGCCCGCAGCTTCAGCGCGTACATGAGGATGGCGCCCGCCTGTGCGACGTTGAGCGACTCGAAGCGGCCGCCCAGCGGCACCGCGACGGCCCGCACGTGCTGCGCGAGCTCGGGGCGCACCCCGGCGCCCTCGTTGCCCAGCACGAGCGCCCAGGCGGCGGGCGCCTCACAGCGGGCAACATCGGTACCCGAGGCGGCTCCGGCCAGCAGCGCCACCCCCTCGCGCTCGCTCCAGGACGCGAGGTCGTCCGCCCCGGCCCGCACCGGCGGCGCGTGGAACATCGCGCCCGCCGAGGCCCGCACGGCCTTGGGGCCCCACGGGTCGGCCGTTCCGTCCAGCACCACCACGCCGCCCAGCCCCAGGCCCACCGCGGTCCGCGCCAGCGTCCCCACGTTGCCCGGGTCCTGCACGGCGTCGAGCACGAGCACGCCCTCAGCGGCGCGGAGCACCTCCCACGAGGCTGCGGGCTCGTCCACGACGGCCAGCACGCCCTGGGGCGTGTCGGTCGCCGCCAGC
>RFGQ01000547.1 GCA_003695865.1 Gemmatimonadota bacterium
GTCCCGGCCCGAGCTGATCCGCTATGCACGTCATCTGGTCCTTCCCGAGGTGGGCCCTGCAGGCCAGGCCCGCCTGAAGGACGCACGCGTACTGCTGGTCGGTGCGGGGGGACTGGGGTCGCCCGCGGCGCTCTACCTGGCCGCGGCGGGCGTGGGCACGCTCGGGATCGTGGACCACGATGTGGTGGACGCGACCAACCTCCAGCGACAGGTGCTTCACGGCACGTCCGACGTGGGGCGCTCCAAGCTCGACTCCGCCGCCGAGACGCTCGCCGAGGTCAATCCGCACGTGCGCGTGGAGCGGCACGAAGCCCGTCTCACGAGCGAGAACGCGCTGGCACTGCTCGGCGACTACGAGGTCGTCGTGGACGGGACGGACAACTTCCCGACGCGCTATCTGGTCAACGACGCCTGTGTGCTCACCGGCAGGCCCAACGTCTATGGATCGGTGCTGCGCTGGGAGGGCCAGGCGTCGGTGTTCGCGGCGCCCGGCGGCCCCTGCTACCGGTGCCTGTTCCGCGAGCCGCCGCCGCCCGGGCTGGTGCCGAACTGTGCCGAGGGCGGGGTACTCGGGGTGCTGCCGGGCATCATCGGGTCGCTCCAGGCGCTCGAGACGATCAAGCTGCTGCTGGGTGTCGGCGAACCGCTCGTGGGACGGCTGCTCATCTTCGACGCGCTCGCGCTCGACTGGCGCGAGGTGCGCCTGCGCCGAAATCCCGAGTGCCCGGTGTGCGGAGACGAGCCCACACAGCGGGGACTGATTGATTACGAGGACTTCTGCGGGCTGCGGGGCGGGACGGACGCGGCGGCGTCCGCCGCCGCGCCGGCGGAGGGATCGGCCGGCGAGGGCGCCCCGCGGGACGGCGCGGGGAGGGGCTCCGTCGAGGAGATCGACCCGAGCGAAGCCTACCGCCTGCTCACCTCGGACGATCCGCCGCTACTGCTCGACGTGCGCGAGCCGCACGAGTGGGGGATCTGTAATCTGGAGCGCTACGGCGCCCGACTCGTGCCGCTCACGGCTCTGGCCGATCAGGTGGACACGCTGCCCGACGAGCGGCCGGTGCTGGTCTATTGCCGCTCCGGTGGCCGCAGCCTGAAGGCGGCGCGTCTGCTGGCCGCCGAGCGCGGCGGGCCGGTGCTCAACCTGCGCGGCGGGATCCTCGCGTGGGCCGAGACCGTCGATCCCTCGCTGCCGCGCTACTGAGCCGGTCGTGAACGAGGTCGATTCCGGCACCGGCCGCGCGGCCCACACACCGCGCCCCGACGACCGTGCATCGGCTCCGCCCGCCGGGTCCTCGGCCTCCGCCGCGCCGCCCCGCGGCATCCGAGGGAGCACGGCTCGGGCCTGGCGTGTGGGAGCGCTGATCGGTGGTGCGGGGGCGGCGGTGGTCGCCCTGCTCGACGCCCGTCTCGGGCTCTCGCCTCACGGGGCGGCGCGCCTGGCGGCGTGGGAGCTGGCGAGCGTGGCGGCGTTCACGCTGCTGTGGATCGTGCTGCAGGGCGCCTCGCGCCGCCTGCGGGGCGGGCGGGGCTTCAAGGTCGTGATTCCGACGACCGGAAGCCGCATCCCCGACACGGCCGACGGGCTGGCGGACTTCGCGTTTTCGGTCGTATGGCTGGGGGCGGGGTTCGTGGTGGCGGCGCTGCTGGGCCGCGTCCTGCTCGGCTGAATCCGCTGCACGGGCAGGGGGGGCGCGCCCGGACCGTGGGCGGCCCGTCCCTCGGCGGCCCCTCCGAGGGGCCGCCCGCTCCTCAGAACCGCGACAGTTCCAGGATCCCCTGCAGCACGTCGTCGGGCTGGGGAAGGATCACGTCCTCGAGCTGAGGCGCGTACGCGACCCAGGTGTCCATCGAGGCCACCCGCTTGACCGGACCGTCGAGCCACGGGAACAGCTCGTCGGCGATCCGCGCGGCGATCTCGGAGCCGATCCCCCAGGAGAGCGCGTCCTCGTAGGCGACCAGGACCTTGTTCGTCCGTCGCACCGAGTCGGCGATCGTCTCCATGTCGAAGGGCGACAGCGTGCGCAGGTCGATGACTTCGCACTCGATCCCGTGCTTGTCGGCCGCCACCTTCGCGGCGTCGAGCGAGCGCTTCACCAGGGCGCCGCAGGTCACGATGGTGAGGTCGCTGCCGGGCCGTACGACGGCGGCCTTGCCGAAGGGCACCATGTAGTCGGGCCCGGGATAGCGGCCCTTGTTGTGCACCTGCCGGTACAGGTGCTTGTGCTCGAGGAACAGGACCGGATCCTCGCAGCGGATCGCGGTGCGCAGCAGCCCGTTGGCGTCGAGGGCGTTGGACGGCAGCACGACCCGCAGCCCCGGGCAGTGGGCGAAGATCGACTCACCGGTCTGCGAGTGGTAGATCGCGCCGCCCTTGAGGTAGCCGCCGTAGGTGACCCGCACGACCACCGGCGCCGAGAACGTGTTGTTCGACCGGTAGCGCATGGTGGCCAGCTCGTTGCGGATCTGCATGAAGGCCGGCCAGATGTAGTCGAAGAACTGGATCTCGACCACCGGCTTGAGGCCCCGCACGGCCATGCCGATCGCGCGGCCCACGATGTTGGCCTCGGCGAGGGGCGAGTTGAACACCCGCACGCCGCCGAAGCGCCGCTGAAGTCCGTGCGTGACCTTGAACACGCCCCCCTTGCCCTTGCACTCCTCGAGCGCCTCCTCGCGCGAGGCGTCGGCGACGTCCTCGCCGAAGACCACGATGCGCGGGTCGCGCTCCATCTCGTCCCTGAGACAGGCGTTGAGCAGGTCGACCATCGTCAGGTCGCGGTCGTCCTCGTAGGCCGGCGCGTCCTCGGTGTCGAAGGTCTCCGACGTGGGATCCACGTCCTCCGAATAGAGGTAGCGGGTCGCGGTCTCGGGCGCGGGCTGCGGGTGGGCGAGCGCCTCGTCGGCGGCCCGGGCCACCTCGTCGGCCACCTCGGCTTCGAGCGCGTCGAGCTCCTCGGCCGTGGCGATACCACGTTCGATGAGGAGCGCGCGGGTCCTCACGAGCGGATCGCGGGCGGCTTCGGCCTCGCGCTCGGCCTCGGTCTTGTACATGCGCTCGTCGTCCGACATCGAGTGCGAGTACGGGCGCACCGTATGGGCGTGGACCAGCGCGGGGCCGCGGCGCGCCCGGCAGTGGGCCACGGCGTCGGCCGTGGCCGTGTAGCTCTCGAGCACGTCGGTGCCGTCGCACTCCACCACGTGCAGGTCGGGAAAGCCGCTCACGAGCTTCGAGATGCTGCCGCCGGCCGTATTGACCTCGACGGGCACCGAGATGGCGTAGCCGTTGTCCTCGACCAGGAAGAGCACCGGCAGCTTGAGGTTGCAGGCGGTGTTGAGCGCCTCCCAGAACTCGCCCTCCGAGGTCGTGCCGTCGCCCGAGCAGACGACCACGACCTCGTCGGCCTGAAAGCCCTTCACGTGGGTCTGCAGCTCGGGGAGCAATGCGGCGCGGTGCGCGGCCTCGGCAGTGCCGACCGCCTGCAGAAACTGGGTACCGGTCGGAGACGACGTCGAGACGATGTTGTAGCGCACGTCACCGTAATGCGCCGGCATCTGACGGCCCCCCGACGAGGGATCGTCTTGGGCGCCGACGGCCTGCAACAGGTGGTCGAGCGGCGTCTGCCCCACCGCAAGCGCGAAGGCGCGGTCGCGGTAGTAGTAGTAGAACCAGTCGTGTCCGCCGCGTAGGTGCTCGGCCAGCGCCACCTGGATGGCTTCGTGTCCCGCGCCCGAGATCTGGAAGAAGATCTTGTTCTGGCGCTTGAGCGCGATCTCACGGTCGTCGACCCGGCGGGCCGTGACCATGGTGCGGTACATGCGCAGGAGGGCGTCTCCCGTGAGGGGGAGGTCGTCGGTGCGGGCGGTGATCTCGGTCTCGGTCGTGGCCATCTATCGTCCTTCGCGTCCGTCTGCGATCGAGCGGTCAGGACAGAAAGATAGCCCCGGTGCGCGCTTGTGGTCACGGGGGGCGGCGCGCTGCGCCGGGGAGGGCGGCGGGATCGAGTCGGCGGCGGTCCGGCGGGCGTCGGGTGAGGCAGGGCGCGTTCGCCGCCGGGCACGGCCGGCCCACCCGCCGCTCAGTCGGGGAGGAGCGCCCGCCGGAGCGCGTCGGGCTCGTTGACGGGCGCCCGGCATACGAAGCCCGAGCACACGTAGGCGCGGGCCCGGTCTCCGTCCGGCCCGCGCCCCGAGAGCAGCTCGGAAGCCACGGGCGGGACGGGCGCCACGGGGCCGTCGGCCGCGTCCGCGCGAAGTCCGGTCAACAC
>RFGQ01000058.1 GCA_003695865.1 Gemmatimonadota bacterium
CGCTCGACCCCGGCGCCGTGATTCCCGCCCCGGGCGAGGCCGCTCCCGCGGTGGGCGTGACCGGTACGGCGGCGGGCGGCGGGTTCGAGGGTCTCGAGCACACGTCCCTGGGGGTCAGTGAGGGCGATGAGGGCACGGGGGAAGCGTTGCCGGCGCTTGACTTCGGCGACGACGGGACCGAGGGGGTGGAGCTGGAGCCCGCCGCTGCCGCCGTCGACGAGGGCGAAGTGGACACCGTCGACCTGGGGCTCTCGGACTTCGACATCTCGTTCGGCGGGCCGGAAGCAGGCGAGGATGAGGGCGAAGACGAGGGTGAGGGTGAGGCGGAGCCGCTGCCCACCTTCGGCTTCGACGACGAGGGTGAAGGGGAAGGCGAGGGTGAGGCGGAGCCGCTGCCCACCTTCGGCTTCGACGACGACGAAGGTGAAGGCGAGGGTGAAGGTGAAGGTGAGCCGGAGCCGTTGCCCACGTTCGGCTTCGACGACGAAGGTGAAGGTGAAGGTGGGGGCGAAGGTGAAGGTGAGCCGGAGCCGCTGCCCACGTTCGGCTTCGGGGACGAGGGCGAAGGCGAAGGAGAGCCCGAGAGCGGCGAGGCGCCTGCGGCTGTGGAAGCCGCGGACACCCCCGTGGACGCGCCGGAGACCGCCGCCGACGAGCCCGCCGACGCCGTCGAGGCGGCCCACGAGGAGGGCGCGGCGGACCGCGCCGAGACGGCCGCCGAACCGGCCGCGGGCGCCCCGGACGAGGCCGCTCCCGACGGTGCCTCGCTGCTCGACGAGGGGCGCGCAGCGCTCGAACGAGGCGACGTCGACGAGGGCGTCGAGACTCTGCGGCGTGCGCACGTCGCGCTCGCCGAGAGCGGCGACGTGAACGGAGCCATCGAAGCGCTGTCGGCTCTGCTGGAGCACCGCCCCGACGACCGTGAAGGCCACCAGCGCCTGGTCGAATACGCATTCCGCAGCGGCGACAACACCGTGCTGGGGCGGGCCTACCTGGGGCTGGCGCGTTGCCTCGAGGCCGGCGGCGACGCGACGCGCGCCCGGGCGGTCTACGAGCAGGTGCTCCAGGTCGATCCCGAAAACGCCGACGCACAGGCCGCCCTTGGGCGCGCGGCGGCCTCCGAGGAGAAGAAGGTCGCCGAGGTCGCCTCGTCCGAGGACTACGTCGACCTGGGATCGCTGATCCTCGACGAGCCCGAAGAGAAGTCGACCCGCTTCGTCGTCGCCTACGAGGAGCCCACGGGAGACGAGCAGGCGGACTTCGCCAAGATGCTGTCGCAGTTCAAGGAGAAGGTCGCCGAGAACGTCGACGCCGACGACGTCATGGCCCACCACGACCTGGGCACCGCCTACAAGGAGATGGGCCTGCTCGACGAGGCGATCGCCGAGTTCCAGCAGGCGCTGCGGGCGTCGCCGGACCATCTGCCCACCTACGAACTGCTCGGGCAGACGTTCCTCGAGAAGGGGCAGCCCGAGGCCGCGATCCGCTCTCTCACGCGGGCGCTCGACGCGCCCTACGAGGTGGAGGACGAGCTCATCGGCATCTACTACCACCTCGGTCGCGCGCACGAGGCGATCGAGCACCGCGACGAGGCGCTCGACTTCTACGAGCGCGTGTTCTCGCTCGACATCAACTTCGCCGACGTGACCGATCGCCTGCGCACGCTCCGGGGCGAGGACTGAGGGCCGCCCGTGGCGACCGAATCCGCCGCCCGGACCACGTCCCGGCTGACGGCCATCCAGGCGCCGGTCGAGGCCGATCTCGAGCGGGTGATCGACGAACTCCGGCGCATCATCGTTTCGGACTTCGACATGATCGAGGAGGTCAACGAGTACCTCCTGCTCATGCGGGGGAAGCTCTTTCGGCCCACGCTCCTGTTGCTGTCGAGTCGGGTGCGCGGCGACGCGGCGCCCGACGTGGTCACGCTCGCTGCGGTGGTCGAGCTGGTCCACCTGGCCACGCTGGTCCACGACGACGCCGTCGACCACTCGGTGCTGCGCCGCGGCCTGCCCACCGTGAACGCGCTCTGGACCCACCAGATCGCGATCATCATGGGCGACTACCTGTACAGCCGGGCCGTGACCGAACTCACGCGACTGGGGAGGCTGGAGGCGCTTCGCGTGCTCGCCCAGGCCGCCAACGAGATGTCGGTGGGCGAGATGCGCCAGCTCACCTCGTACGACGCGCTCGATTTCGGCGAGGACGACTACTACCGTCTGATCGCGGCCAAGACGGCGTCGCTGATGGCGGCGGCGTGCGAGATGGGCGCGCTCGCGGGCCGGGAGCCCGATCAGACGCGTGAGCGCCTGCGCCGGTACGGACACAACCTGGGGATGGCGTTTCAGATCGCCGACGACCTGCTCGACTACGAGGGGTCGGAGGAGGTGACCGGAAAGCCGACCGGACACGATCTGCGCGAGCGTAAGGTGACGCTCCCGCTCGTCGGCGCGCTGCGCAGCGCGACGCCTGCGGAACTGGAAGAGATCCGGGCGTTCTTCACGCTCGTGGAGCCCGCGGACGGGGCGATCGAGCGCGTGATCGACATCGTGCGGGAACGGGGCGGGTTGGAGTACGCGCGGGAACGGGCCGACCACTATTCGCGAGAGGCCCTCGCCGCGCTGGCCGGGCTGGACGACGGCGCTCCTGCGGTGGGAGCGCTGCGCGACGCGGTCGCCTACGCCACGCGGCGCAGCCGGTGAGCCCTTGGGTGCTCTCCAGCACACGGTCCGTGACGGCATCGGTGGAGACGACTGACGCAGAGGGACCTGCATGCTCGTAGACACTCAACGACGGAACCTGCGCCGCTTTTCGTTCACGCTCGTGCTCGGCCTTCTGCTGGGCGGGCTGCTGACGAAGCTGGCGGAATGGTTCCTCCCCGACAGCGCCGCGCGCGACTTCCTCGCCACTTCTGTCGAGGCGTCGATCGGTCCGTTCTCGCTCGACCTGGTCGCGGTGGCCTTCACAATCGGGCCGCTCGCCGTCAAACTGAACGTGCTGACCCTGGTCGGCATCGCGATCGTGGCATTCATCGTCCGCTCCTGGATCTGAGGACGGAGCCGGGACGCCGGACCGGAGGGTATCGATATGGGATTCGGTTCACTGGGCCCCGGGGAGCTGATCCTCATCTTCCTGGTGGTGCTGCTCCTGTTCGGGGCGAAGCGCCTCCCCGAGATCGGCTCCTCGCTGGGGAAGGGGATCCGTGAGTTCAAGTCGTCGGTGCGCGAGATCGAGCGCGAGATCCAGACGCCGCCGGAAACCCGCGGCACGCTGGGCGCGGCCCCGCCGGCCGAGACGCCTCATGCGGCCGAGGGCGCACCGGCCACCGAGGAACGGTCGGACGACGACGGCGAGCCGCGGCGGCTGACGACGAGCTGACGAGGTCCGGCCA
>RFGQ01000548.1 GCA_003695865.1 Gemmatimonadota bacterium
CGCTCGATCTGTACGGGCTCGAGATGGACGAGCTGCGCCGGGCCGACGCCACCACGCTGCGCCCCGACATCCAGACCGACGGGACGCCCTCGGCCGCCCTCGCCGCGCGCCTCACGGCCCGGGCCCTCGCGGGCGAGCCCTGCGCCGCCAACTGGGTCGTGCGGGCCGCGGACGGCCGCGAGACACCGTGCGAGGTGCGGCTCGTGCGGCTGCCGGCGCCGGGCCGCCGGCTGCTGCGCGTGAGCCTGCTCGACATGAGCGAGCGCAGGCGCATGGAGGAGCGGGAGCGCGCGATCGCCGAAGACCTCCGCCAGGCCCAGAAGCTTCAGGCGGTGGCCAAGCTCACGGGTGGGCTGGCGCACGAGTTCAACAACCTGCTCACCGTGGTGAAGGGCAATCTGGAGCTGCTCAGCGAAGACCTGGAGGAGTCCGGGCAGCAAGGGCTGCTGCAGGCCGCGTCGCACGCCACGCTTCGCGCCATCGACCTCACCCAGCGGCTGCTCGCCTTTTCGGGCCACCAGGCGCTGCGCACCGAGTCGGTGTCGCTGCGCGAGCACCTCAGGGAGACACTACCCGCCCTCGAGCGGGCGATGGGTGCGGGGGTGCGGATCGAGCTGGACCTCGCCGAGGGCCTCTGGTCGGTGGAGGTCGATGCCCTGGGACTCGAGAACGCGCTCCTCAACCTGGCGCTCAACGCGCGCGACGCCATGCCCCGGGGCGGTCGTATCGTGATGCGCGCGGCGAATCGGCGCGTCGAGATCTCGGGCGTTGCGGCGTGGGGCCTGCACGCCGCCGGCGACTATGTGGAGGTCGAGGTCGAGGACGAGGGCGTCGGCATCGCACCCGACGACCTGCCTCGCGTCACCGAACCGTTCTTCACCACGAAGGGCGTGGGGCAGGGGAGCGGCCTGGGCTTGTCGAGCGTGCACGGGTTCGTGCTGCAGAGCGGCGGCGGGCTGCGCATCGAATCCACGCCCGGACTTGGCACGCGGGTGCGGTTCGTGCTTCCCAGGGCGCAGGCCGCCGTGCGCGCCCCGGTCGCCCGGGCCCGCGCCGCCGCGCAGGGCGGGGGGGGAGAGACCCTGTTGATCGTGGAGGACGATCCCGCCGTGCGGGCGTTCACGCGGACGATGTTCGAGCGGGCCGGATACGACGTCATCGCCGTGGCCGATGCGCCGACGGCGCTCGGCGTGCTGGCGACGCAGCCGGGGGTCGCGCTGCTGTTCACCGACGTGGTCCTGCCCGGCGGGGTGAGTGGCCTCGCGCTGGCGCAGCAGGTGCGGCGCGATCATCCTCGCATCCCGATCCTCTTCACGTCGGGCTACGCCGAAGGCGACCTGGGCCGCGTGGCCGGGGAGGACCTGCCCCTCGAGGTCCTGCCCAAGCCGTTCGATCGGCAGCACGTGCTCGCACGCGTGCGCAGTCTGCTCGACTCGGAGGCGCGCCCATGACCTGGCTCGCGATCCTGGCGACGGCCGCCGTGGCGGGGGCGATGGCCTACCTCGGGCTGCAGTTCCTCCTGCTGGGACTCGCCCGCCCGCTCGACCGCGACGCCGTCGTGTTCGGAGCGCTGTCGCTCGTGAGCGCGACCGCGTTCGGCGAGTACGCGCTCCTGGGCGCGGAGGTCACGGACCTCGCCGAGGCGGTGCTCATCGGGCCGGTGCTCGGCCTCTTCGTGCTGCTGGTGAGCCCGCGGGAGACCCGGGGGGGCGTCGTGACGGCGGCGGTATTGGCCGCGCTGGGGGTGGCCGGCGGCGTGCTGCGGGTGATGTTGCCGCCGGACGCAGGCGTGTGGAGTGCCCTCGCGCTCGGCGTGGCGACGGGCGGAGCCGTCCTCTACGGACTGTGGGTCGCGCCCGCGCACGCCCGCGCCGCGCTCGAAGGCGTGTGGCGGTCCCGCGCGCTCATGGGAGGCCTGTTCGCGGTGCTGCCGCTCTGGGGCTGGTTCGTGGTCGACGGCCGGGCCCTCTGGGTGCACGTGGGCGCGGCGGTGTTCGTGGCGGCGGTGGGGGCATTGCTCTCCTTCGGGCTCATGCGCCGGGGACGCGACGCCCGCCGGCTCGACGTGGCGCGCGAGCGTCTCTGGGCCATGCTCGATGCCGCGCCCGAGGCGATCACGATCTTCGACGCCGACCGCGGCACGTACGAGCTCGCGAACCGCAAGGCGCTCGAGATGTTCGGCATCCCG
>RFGQ01000549.1 GCA_003695865.1 Gemmatimonadota bacterium
ATCCTGGAGGGCTACGGCCTCACCGAGACGAGCCCCGTGACCAACGTCAACACCTTCGAACACTTCCGCATCGGCACCGTCGGCAAGCCCGTGCCCGGCACCGAGATCCGTATCGCCGAGGACGGCGAGATCCTGGTGCGGGGGCCTCAGGTCATGTTGGGCTATTACAACAACCCCGAAGCGACCGCACAGGCGATCGACGAGGAGGGATGGTTCCACACGGGCGACATCGGGGAGATCGACGAGGACGGCTACCTGCGCATCACCGACCGTAAGAAGGACCTGATCGTGACGGCCGGAGGCAAGAACGTCGCGCCGCAGCCCATCGAGAACCTGCTCAAGACGAACGACTACGTGGAACAGGTCGTGCTGATCGGTGACCGCCGCAACTTCATCTCGATGCTCGTGGTGCCCTCGTTCGCGAACCTCGAGGCCTGGGCGAAGAAGCAGGGGATCGAGTTCGACGATCATGGAGCCCTCCTCCGCGACCCGCGCGTGCAGTCGTTCATGGAGGAGCAGGTGCTCGGGCACCTCGACGCCCTCGCGCGGTACGAGCAGCCGAAGAAATTCGCGCTGCTGCGTGAGCCGTTCACCATCGAGGACGGTACGCTCACGCCCACCCAGAAAGTGAAGCGCCGGGTGGTGGAGGCCCGCTACCGGGACCTCATCGAGCACTTCTACGACGAGGCCAACCACGACCGCACGGTCTTCACGCAGGACGACGCATGACGGGAGACGACACGGGCGTCCGGCTCGTGCTGGTCACGACACCCGACCGCGAGACCGCCGAGAGCCTGGCACGGACGCTGGTCGAGGAGCGGCTGGCCGCGTGCGGGAACGTGGTGCCGGGTCTTCGCTCGATCTTCCGCTGGGAGGGCGAGGTCCAGGCCGAGGACGAGGCCTTGCTGCTGCTCAAGACCCGCGTCGAGCATGTCGAACGCGTGGGCCGCCGGGTGGCCGAGTTGCACCCCTACGACGTGCCCGAGGTGGTGGCGTTGCCGGTGTGCGCGGGCCTGGGCGCCTACCTCGACTGGGTGCGCTTCGAGACCCGCGCCGAACCGGGGGTGGCCGATGGCTAGACGGGGCGCCCGCCGCAAGTCGGAGCGGGCAGCCGAGGAGGCGGCCCCGCGGG
>RFGQ01000550.1 GCA_003695865.1 Gemmatimonadota bacterium
GGGAAGCAGACGAACGTGGTGATCGAGGGGGAGAACCGGCTCCACTTCGAGACGCGCATCGATCCACCCCTGCGCCTGGGCGTCTACCGGCCCCGCTGAGGATCCTGCCATGGCCGAAGACCGGGTCGAGCTCCCCACCGACCTGGAGGGAATCCGGGCCGCGGCCGCGCGCATCGCCGGACAGGTGGTGCGCACTCCGTGCGATCCCGCGCCCGCTTTTGCGGACGAGGTGCCGGGGGCGCTCTGGTTCAAGTTCGAGAACCGTCAGCGGACCGGATCGTTCAAGGACCGGGGGGCTGCCAACAAGCTGCTCCAACTCGGCGAGGAAGAACGCCGCCGGGGAATCGTGACCGCGAGCGCGGGCAACCACGCGCAGGCGGTCGCATATCACGCCACCGCGCTCGGGATTCCCGCCACGGTGGTGATGCCTACGGGCACGCCGCTCATCAAGGTCTCGAAGACGCGCCGCTACGGGGCCAGGGTCGTGCAGACCGGCGTCACGCTCACCGAGTCGCTCGACGAGGCTCGCCGCCTGGAAGAGGTCGAGGGCCGCGTGATGGTGCACCCCTTCGACGATCCACGCATCATCGAGGGTCAGGGGACGGTCGCCCTCGAGTTGATCGAGCAGGTGCCCGACCTGACGCAGGTGATCGTGCCGATCGGTGGCGGTGGGCTGATCTCGGGGATCGCGATCGCGCTCAAGGCGCTTCGTCCCGACGTGCGGGTGGTGGGCGTCGAGGCGACGGCCGCGCCCTCGGCCCACGCCTCGCTCCGGGCCGGGCACGTCGTGAAGATCGAGTCGGCCGAGACGATCGCCGACGGTATCGCGGTGAAGCGCATCGGTGATCTGACGTTTCCGGTGATCCGCGCGCTCGTGGACGAGGTCGTGCTGGTCGATGAGGAGTCGATCGCGAGCGCGATCCTGAAGCTGCTGGAGCGGGAACGGACCGTGGTGGAGGGGGCGGGGGCCACGCCGCTCGCGGCGCTGCTGGCGGGCGCGGTGCGGTGTGGGCCCGCCGACGTGACCGTGGCGTTGCTGTGCGGCGGAAACATCGACGTGAACATGGTGTCGCGCATCATCGACCGCGGCCTCGTGGCCGACGGGCGGATCGCCCGCCTGATGGTGCGCGTGCGGGACCGCCCCGGTGCGCTCGCCGGCCTCACCCGCATCGTGGCCGAGGCGGGGGCCAACGTGCTCGAGATCGCCCACCGCCGTGCGTTCGCCGACATCTCGGTGGGTGACGTGGGTATCGTGATGCATCTCGAAACCCGCGGCCGCGATCACGTGGACGAGATCATTCAGCGGCTGGAGGCCTGCGGGCACACGGTGGTCGAGACGGCCTGAGCCGCGCCCCCTCGATGCAACCCCCTGAATCCTTTCGCCGTCCTAGCCGTATGTAGGACTGTGGGTGGTGGGGTGGTGCCGCCGGGGTGGCCTCGAAGTCTTGGTGCGGACGTGGTGTGACGTGGACGCGGGGTGGGGCGAGGCGCCCCGGCTCACCGGGCCCGGGACGGTTTCAGGACCGTCCGGGCCCGGTTTCTTTTTCTGCCGCCCGCCCGGCGGTGGGGGACGGGCGGCCGTCTTCCTCGCGCTGCGCCCGCGACCGCGGTTCAGGTGTCGACCCGCGGCTCCGCGATGCGGTTGCGCCCGTTTTCCTTCGCGCGAAGCAGGGCGCGGTCGGCCACCGTGTAGAGCACGTCGGGCGCGGCTCCGTGGTCGGGGCAGGCGGCGAAGCCTCCCGACATGGTGACCCTCAGTTCGTGCCCCACGGGTGGGCGTGCTTCGGCGACGGTCTCGACGAGGCGCTGGGCGACGTTCGCCGCGACGTCGGCCGACGTGGCAGGTGCCAGGATCGCGAACTCCTCGCCCCCCACGCGGAAGGGTGCGTCGGCCGAGCGGGTGTGGTCGATGAGCAGGCGCCCCAACCAGCTCAGGATCGCGTCGCCCGTGTCGTGGCCGAGCGTGTCGTTGATCGACTTGAAGTGATCCAGGTCGAGCAGGATGAGCGCGAAGGTGTCGCCGTAGCGAAGCGAGCGGTCCACCTCTTCCTTGATTCGCTCGTGAAATGCGCGCCGGTTGAGTAGCCCGGTGAGCGCGTCACGCATCGCCTTGTCGCTGAGCCCGCTGATGTGCTCGTCGGCGCTGCGGATGCGCAGGCTGAGGACCTCGAGAAGCTTGAGGGCGACCGCGGGCGATTCCTCGATCACCTTACGGAAGTCGTCCTTCTCGAGCACCAGCAGCTCCACGTCTCCCACGGCCTGGACGGTGGCGCTGCGGGGCATGTCGTTGAGCAACGCCATCTCGCCGAACACCTCGCCGGGGCCCAGGCGCGCCAGTTCGTAGTCGGCGCTGCGGGCGGGGTAGAGCACGCGCACCTCTCCGCTCAGCAGGATGAAGAGCGAGTGTCCGGCCTCGCCGATCTCCACGATGCGCGTCTCTGCCGGGAACGACACCGGGCGCGTGGCCGCGGCCAACCGATGGAGGGCGTCGGCGTCGAGGCTACGGAACAGCGGTACGCGGGCGAGCAGGTCGTCGGTGGTCATCGCATGGGGGGCTGGGATCGAGGCGATCCCCTCGAGGCTGCTCGAAAGGTAACGCCCCGCGTGCGATCGTGCCCGCCTCAGGTGCAGCGTCGCCATGCGCCGGCGGCCTCGCGCACGGTTGCCGCATGGATGTCGACGGAGTCTTCGACGCGGGCTGCGTACCCGCCCGCCATGACGACGGCGACGGGCACGCCGGCGTGCAGACAGCGCTCGAACACGCGCCGGTCGCGGGCCGCGAGGCCCCGCTTCGACACGCTCAGGCGCCCCAAGCGATCGCCCGCGAAGGCGTCGGCGCCCGCCACGTAGAACACCAGCTGGGGGGCGTGGGCGAGCGCGGCCTCGAGCCCCTCGTCCACCGCGCGCAGGTACGGCTCGTCGTCGGTGCCGTCCGGCAGGGCCAGGTCGAGGTCCGAGGTCTCCTTGGCGAACGGGTAGTTCCGTGCGCCGTGCACGCTCAGGGTGAAGACGTCGGGGTCGTCATGGAAGATCGCCGCCGTACCGTTGCCCTGATGCACGTCGAGGTCGATCACCGCCACGCGCCTCAAGGCGCCCGACCCCTGCAGGCTCCGCACCGCCACGGCGACGTCGTTGAACACGCAGAACCCCTCCCCGTGATCGGGGAACGCGTGATGCGTACCGCCGGCCAGGCTCACCGCCACCCCGTCGCGCAGGGCGTGGCGCGCAGCCGCGAGGGTGCCGCCCACCGAGCGGCGCGAGCGCTCGACCAGGCCGGGCGACCACGGAAACCCCACCCGGCGGATCGCGGCCGGGGGCAGGGCGCCCGTGGCCACCGCCGCGACCCACTCCGGCGTGTGCACGCTCCGGAGCGCCCGGTCGTCGGCCGCGTCGGGCACGAACAGGGTGCCCAGTCGCTCGCGCGACACGCGCTGCCGGAGTCGAGCGTATTTGCTCATCGGAAAGCGGTGCCCGTCGGGCAGCGGCAGCACGAAGTGGTCGCAGTACGCGATGTGCATGCGAGGCTCCGTCGGCGTGCGCGGCCGTCCCGTCGACCCCCGAGGCCGGCGGCCGGTGCGGCCGGACCGCCGGCACGCTAACGTGCCGTCCGCGCCGGCTCAACCGGACACGCTCGCTCGGCCGTCCGCCGCTCGCTCTACGAGCCGCCGCGCTCACCCGAACCATGCTCGCCGAACGGAGAGACCGCCGATGCCGATCCGCGCAGCCGTGATGACCGCCCCGGGAGCCCCGCTCGACCACTGGGAGATCGACGATCCTGTGGTCGAGTCGGGCGGCGTGTTGCTCGAGACCGTCGCCAGCGAGGTCTGCGGCACCGACGTCCACCTGCGGCACGGCCGCCTGGCCGGCGTGCCGTACCCGATCATCCCCGGCCACGTGAGCGTGGGGCGGGTGCTCGAGGCACCCGGTGTGGAGCACGATGCGCTCGGACGGCCGCTCACCGTGGGCGACGTGGTCACGTTCCTGGACGTCCACGAGGTGTGTGGGAGCTGCTACCACTGCCTGGTCGCCGGCCAGCCGAACCGTTGTCCCAGCCGGCGTGTGTACGGCATCACCTACTCGGCGCACGACGGGCCGTTGGGGGGGTGGGCGGAGCGCATCTATCTGCGGCCGGGCGTGCGGGTGCTGCGCCTGCCGGACGGCCTCGACGCAGACGACGTGATCGGCGGCGGCTGCGGCATGTTCACCGGCTTCGCCGGCGTGGAGCGGGCACGGATCCGCATGGGCGACACGGTGCTCGTGCAGGGCGCGGGCCCGGTAGGGTTGGCCGCCGCCGCCTTTGCGCACCTGGCGGGGGCGGGCGCCGTGTACATGATCGGGGCGCCGGCGGCTCGCCTGGCGCTTGCCGGGCGCATGGGGGTCGATCGCGTGTTCGATCTCACCACGAGCGACCCGGCGGAGCGACTCGAGGCGCTGCGGGCCGAGACGGCGGGGCGCGGTGTGGACGTGGTCATCGAGGCCTCGGGCAACCCGCGGGCACTGCCCGAAGGCCTTGCCGCGCTCCGCGACGGCGGCACCTACGTGGTCGTGGGCCACTACACCGACGCGGGCGAGGTGCCGCTCAACCCTCACGTGGACTTCAACCGCAAGCACGTGGACCTGCGAGGGCAATGGGGCACCGACTTCCGGCACCTGGCGAGGGCGCTGCGGGTCGTGGCGCGCCACCGGGCGCGCGTGCCGTTTCGCGACGTGATCGGCGCCCGCTACGGGCTCGACGACGTGGACCGGGCGCTGGACGACGTGGAGGCGCTGCGTGTGACGAAAGCGATCGTGACGCCGAACGGGTGAGACGGGCCGGGCCGGATCGCCCGCGGCGCCAGCATGGAACGTGGTGCGTGCCGAGAACGGGATCCACCGCCGCCCGGTGCGTCTGCGGCATCCCGGCGGGCGTCGTCAGTCGCCGGCGGGCGCGCTCCTCGCCAGGTCGAGCACCTCGCGCACTTTGGTGAGCAGGCCGGCCGGCGTGAAGGGCTTGTGCAGGAAGTGCGTCTCGCGGGCCAGCACGCCGTGCTTCACCACGGTGTCGTCGGTGTAGCCCGACATGTAGAGCACGACGGTGTCGGGCCGGTGCTGGAGCAGCGTCTCCGCCAGTTCGCGTCCGCTGATCGTGGGCATGACCACGTCGGTGAGCAGCAGATCGATGTGCCCCTCGTATTGCCCCGCGGTCTGGATGGCTTCCATGGCGTCCCCCGCCGAGAGCACGTTGTAGCCCTGCTGGCGGAGCACGCGCTCGGCCAGCAGCCGCACCATGGTCTCGTCTTCGACCAGCAGGATCGTCTCGCTGCCCGAAGGCGCCTCGTCTCCCGCCCGTTCCGCGACGCGGTCGACCGGCGCCTCCACGCGGGGCAGGTAGATGCGCATGGTCGTACCGCGACCCAGCTCGCTGTCGGCCTCGATGTAGCCGCCGCTCTGCTTCACGATGCCGTAGCTCATCGCCAGCCCGAGGCCCGTGCCCTTACCGATCTCTTTGGTCGTGAAGAAGGGTTCGAAGATGAGCGCGAGCGTCTCTTCGCTCATGCCCTCGCCGGTGTCCTCGACCTCGAGCAGCACGTGGTCGCCCGGCGTCGAGCCCAGATGGGCGCGCACGAAGTCGTCGTCCAGGCGCACGTTGCGGGTGCGGATCGTGAGGTCGCCGCCCCGCGGCATGGCGTCGCGGGCGTTCACTGCGAGGTTCACGATCACCTGTTCGAGTTGCGCCGCGTCGGCGCGCACGGGCCAGATGTGCTCCTCGGGGTCGAGCAGCAGATGGACGTCTTCGCCGATGATGCGGTGCAGCATCGAGCGCACGCCCTCGACGACCTCGTTCAGGTCGATGACGCGCGGACGCAGCACCTGCCGGCGGCTGAACGCGAGGAGCTGGTCGGTGAGCGAAGCCGCACGCGTTCCGGCGCGTCGGATCTCTTCGAGCGAGTCGCCGGCCGGGCCGTCGCCCACCAGTCCGAGCGCCA
>RFGQ01000551.1 GCA_003695865.1 Gemmatimonadota bacterium
GAGATGTGTATAAGAGACAGGGGGTTCGGTGCGGTGCCGCGTCGCCTGCTCGAAGGCGTAGGCGAGGCGCAGCAGCGTGGGCTCGCTCCAGGCGCGCCCGAAGAACGAGATGCCCACGGGCAGCCCGAAGACCGTCCCCGCGGGCACGGTGACGTTGGGATAGCCCGCGATCGCCGCGGGGCTCGAGCTGCCGCCCGAGAAGTGGTCTCCGTTCACCAGGTCGGTGGTCCAGGCCGGGCCGCCGGTGGGCGCCACCAGGGCATCCAGGCGATGCTCGTCCATGACCGCGTCGATGCCTTCCTCGCGGGCGAGCCGGCGTGCCGTGGCCAGTGCCTCCCTGTACTCGGGATCGGTGAGCGGTCCCATCGCCTCGGCCTGCTCGAAGATCTCCTGCCCGAAGAAGGGCATCTCGACCTCGGCGTGCGCCTCGTTGAACGCAATCAGGTCGGCGAGCGTGCGGGCCGGGGCGTCGGGCCCGAGCTGCGCCAGGTAGGCCGCCATGTCGGCCTTGAACTCGTAGAGCAGGACCTGGTACGAGGGACCGCCCATCTGGCGCCGCGTGGCCACGTCGGCGGGGTCGACGAGCACGGCGCCCGCGTCGCGAAGGGCGGCGAGTGCGTCCTCCATGAGCGCGTCGACGTTCGGATCGAAGCCGAAGAAGCCGCGGGCCACGCCGATGCGCGCGCCGCGCAGGCCGTCGGGGTCGAGCACGGTGGTGTAGTCGGTGCGGGCGTGGCCGCGCGAGGCTTCGGTCGCAGGATCGCGCGGATCCACGCCGGTGAGTGCGCCCAGGATCAGGGCCGCGTCGGCCACCGTGCGCGCCATGGGCCCGGCGGTGTCCTGGGAGTGGGAGATGGGCACGATGCCGGCCCGGCTCACCAGCCCGACCGTGGGCTTGACGCCCACCACGCCGTTGGCCGACGACGGGCACACGATCGATCCGTTCGTCTCGGTGCCGATGGCCGCCGCCGTGAGGTTGGCCGACACCGAAGCTCCCGAGCCCGAACTCGACCCGCACGGGTTGCGGTCGAGCGCGTAGGGGTTGCGGCACTGGCCGCCCCGGCCGCTCCAGCCGCTCGAGCTGCGCGTGGAGCGGAAGTTGGCCCACTCGCTCAGGTTGGCCTTGCCGAGCAGGATCGCGCCGGCGGCGCGGAGTCGCTCGGCCACGCCGCTGTCGCGCGGCGGGATCGACCCTTCGAGCGCGTACGAGCCGGCGGTCGTCGTCATGCGGTCGTGCGTGTCGATGTTGTCTTTGAGCAGGATCGGCACGCCGTGCAGCGGACCGCGCACCCGGCCGGCGCGCCGCTCCTCGTCACGCTCGCGGGCGATGTCGAGCGCGTCGGGATTGGTCTCGATCACCGACCGCAGGGTCGGCCCCGAGCGGTCGACGCGCTGAATGCGGTCGAGGTAGGCTTCCGTGATCCCGTGAGCCGTCCAGCGACCCGATGCCATCCCTTCCTGGAGCTCGGTCAGCGTCACCTCGGCGAGCTCGAACGAGGGCAGATTCCATGGATCCTCGGCGCCGACCCTCGGCGGTCGATCCGGGGGGGTGCAGGCCTCGACGCCCGAGACCGCGGCGAGCCCTCCCAGCGCGGCGCCGGCTTTGAGGAAGGTACGCCGGTCGAGTCCGGCGCCCTCGCGGTGATCGTCGCTTCGGCTCATGAATCGTGTCCTCCTGCGGCGGGCGGGGCGCGCATCAGCACACGCGCGATGTCTCTGCCGTCGGCGCCCAGGCGCAGCAGCGCGCGCACGAGCAGGTCGAGGCTCACCCCGGGGTCGGCGCCCTCCATGCGAGCCACACGCGCCTGGCTGGTGCCCAGGCGTTCGGCCAGCACGGCCTGTGTGAGGCCGGCCGCATGGCGGCGCTCGCGCAGTTCGCCCGCGAGCGCGCGTCGCAGAGCGGTCAGCGCGGCCTCGGTGTCGCGTCGCGGAGGCCGCGCGGCGGGCGGCCGTCCAGGTGACTTCATGGCGGCGACTCCCTCGGGGAGAATCGGACGGCCCCATGGTACGTGCTCCCCGCGGCCCGGGCCATGGTGCCTTGCCCTGCCCGCCCGCCGCCCGTTTCTTGGCCGGGACCCTCTCAGGCGGACCGTATGTGGCTGCTGCCCGCACTCTCGCTCATCTCCAACGCCGCGGCGCGCGTCTTCTACCGTTTCTCGGTCGAGGGTGCGCGGGTGCCGGCCGAGGGGCCGGTGTTGTTGGTCGCGAACCACCCGAACTCGCTGTTCGACCCGGTGCTCGTGGCCGCGGCGGCGGGACGCCCCGTGCGCTTTCTGGCCAAGTCGACGCTGTTCGCCGATCCCAAGGTGGGGTGGCTCATGCGGTCCGGCGGCGCGATCCCGGTCTACCGCCGGCAGGACGCGCCCGGTGAGATGGAGCGCAACGAAGACACGTTCCGGGCGGTGTTCGACGAGCTGGCGCGCGGCGCCGCCGTGGGAATCTTTCCCGAGGGGATCAGCCACTCCGAGCCCGCATTGGCCGAGCTGCGCACGGGTGCGGCGCGCATCGCGCTCGGGTCGGCGGCCGCCACGGGCACGGCGCCGGTGATCGTGCCGGTGGGTATGGTGCCCGAAGACAAGGCGCGTTTCCGCTCGCGCATGCGCGCGGTGGTCGGCGCCCCGGTCGAGTGGGGCGACCTCGCGTCACGCGGGCCCGGCGACCGCGAGGCCGTGCGGGTGCTCACCCAGCGCATCCGCGACGCGCTGCGCCGCGTCACGCTCAACCTCGAGGCCTGGGAGGACCGTCCGCTCGTGGAGGGCGTCGAAGAGATCTGGCGCGCCACGCGGGCGCCCGGGGAGCGGCGGCCGTCGGTGGACCGGCTGGGGCTCACCACCCAGGTGCTCGCCGACCTGCGGCGCGTGCCCGATTCATCGTGGCACGCGCTCGTGCGCGAGGTGCGTGGTCACCTGCGGCGCCTGGGCGTGCTGGGCCTGAGACCGCGCGACCTCCGGGCCGACGCGGGCGGGCGCCGCGGGCTGCGGCGGGGGCTCGGGCGCATCTATCTGGTGGGCCTGCCCATGGTCGCCGCGGCGGTGCTGGGCTGGCTCTCGTTCTATCCGCCCTACCGCGTGACCGCATGGATCGTGCGCCGCGCCGATCCCGACCTGGACCGCCAGTCCACCTACAAGCTGCTGCTGGGCATTCCGATCTACGGGGCCTGGCTGGCTCTGGTGGCGGGGGGTGCGGGCGCGGCCGCGGCGGCGGCGGTGGGTCTCCCGCTTCTCGGTCTGGTGGGCCTGTGGGTGCGCGAGGGATGGCGCGGCGCATGGCGCGACGCGCGGCGCTTCGTGCTGCTGCGCTCGCGGGGCGACCTGGTCGCCGAGCTCGCGGCGCGCCAACAGGTGCTGGCCGACCGGCTGGCGGAACTCCACGCGGCATGGGGCGAGGGACGGCTGAGCGACGAGCCCCGGGAGCACGGGCCCGGCTGACCCACGCTCACAGCCTCATCAGGTCGGGCAGGCGGGCCCGCATCGCCTCGGGCGAGAGGCCCACCAGGGGGGCGCGGTCGACCACCACCTCGAGGTCGGCCGGGTAGAGATTGCGCCTGGATTCGTCGAGCAGGCCCGCCACGTTGCGCGGCGCCAGCACGTCGGCCAGCCACCGGTGGTGCCCGGCCACCACGTCGCGCGGCAGCGCACGGGGCGGCCCGTCGCCCACCAGGGCCGTCACGCGCGCCGCGCCTTCCTCGAAGGCGCCGTCCAGAAGCGGGTCACCCACCCCCAGGAAGCCGTCCCAGCACGAGGTCTCGCCGGCGAACAGGCGCTCGCGGGTCTCGGCCCAGCTCACCGCCACGAAGTACAGCATCGCGTGGGCGCCGAAGAGCGCGAAGTCGCCGCGCGCCGCGTACGCGGCGGCCACGAGCCGGTCGATGCGCTCGACCTCGCGAGCGACCAGGTCTTCGTATCGGCCGAGGGCTCGCTCGCGCCGGCCGGGCCCCTCGCTCAGCAGCGCGTCGGCCAGGCGCTCGACGCCACGCAGGCTCCAGGCGATCCCGGTCGAGAAGAGCGGGTCCACGAAGGCGTAGGCGTGGGGGAGCGCGGCCCACCCCTCGCCCACGGCCGTGTGCCGCCGGCGCTGCAGGCGCGGCGCCGCCGCGAAGGGCCGCAGCGGACGCGCCCTCCCGAAGACGCGCGCCAACCCCGGGTAGGCGTCGAGCAGCGCCCGCCACACCCCCTCGCCCTCGCCGCGCGCGAGGCCCTCGTGGGCCTCGGGGTCGGCCAGCAGGGCGCCTGCCGAGACGCGGCCGTCGTCGAAGCGCAGCGCGTAGACCCAACCGTGATCGGGGAGCACGTGGTGCACGGCCGCCCACTCGTCGGGGTAGGGTCCCGCCTCGAACCGCGCCCGGGGCGAGCGCGCGGCCTCGCGGAAGGGCGGCGCGCCGGCGAAGTGCGTGTAGACCAGCCCGGAGCGGGTACGCAGGGGCGTGGGGTGAGCC
>RFGQ01000552.1 GCA_003695865.1 Gemmatimonadota bacterium
ACTACGAGGAGGGGATGCGCCGTCTGTGGGTCGAAGCGGCGCCCGAAGGTGGCGTTGGTTGACGCCGGGCCGGCCCCGCTCGAACATTCACGATACGATCCACAACCAGGAGTTCTCCATGCGCCGCACGCTCGTTTTCCCTCTGGTCGTCGCGTTGTCCACCGTGGTGCTGGGGTCGGCCTGCGCCTCGGGCTCGGGCGGCAGCGGCGGGAGCGAGGGCCCCAGTAACGCCGACGGCGTGCTCCTCACCAAGGACCTCGGCCGCGTGGACGCGAACTTCTTCGCGGACGCGATGCAGAAGGTGCTGCTCCGCAAGTATGCCTACACGCTCCGGCGTCGTGAGGAGCAGTTCCAGAACGTCTACTACGAGACGGAGTGGGAGCTGC
The DNA here is from genome assembly GCA_003695865.1 of Gemmatimonadota bacterium. GTDB lineage: Bacteria > Gemmatimonadota > Gemmatimonadetes > Longimicrobiales > Gaopeijiaceae > J028. Next base: position 387 of record RFGQ01000552.1, read on the forward strand.
GCAATCCGACCCCCGAAGAACGCCGCCAGGGCATCACCGACACACGCCACCGGGTGGTGATCCAGGGGCGGCGCATGGGTACGTCCGACGTGGCGGGCGCGACCCAGGTCTTTCGCCTGAGCCTCAGGGCCGAGCATCAGGTGCGCACGATCAACCTGCCCAACTGGCATCCCGCGCCCTCGTTCAACGATGCGTTGCTCGAGAACCTGCGCCGCATGGTGTCGGATCTGGAGCTGGAGGTACGCTCGGGCGTGCGGCGCTGACCCCGCGCACGGTGACGGGCCCGGGGCGCCGCGGCGCCCCGGGATCGAAACGGCAGAGGGCCGCGGCCGAACCGCATCGGCCGCGGCCCTCTGCGCGCTCGGCGCCCGCCCCACGCACGGGGGCGTCCGGGTCGCCCCTACTGGATCAGGTGGAGTCCCACCTGACGGGTTTTCGATTCGCCGCTCACCAGGTCGGTGATCGTGACCTCGAGCCGGTAGTGGCCGATCACCTGATCGCGCACGTTGATGTCGAAGACCCGCTTGGCGACGGGCGCCTGCGACTCGAGGTCGACCGTCAGCGTCACGGGCGGGTGGTCGAGATCCAGGATCTCGCGCTGCCCCTCCACCCGCACGAGCCGGAAGTCGGCCCGCATGCGGTGCACCCCGTCGGCGGCCGGCTGCAGGTGATAGGCCTCGAGGTAGACGCGCAGCGGATCGCGGCGCCAGACCGTGCGGCTGGGCACGAGAGGGAAGACCAGGTCGGCCGGGTCGAACTCGTCGGGGATGGGTAGTCCGGTCACCACGTCCGAGATCTCGAGATGGGCGGGATCCGTCGACAGCGGCGGCCCGGGCATGAAGTGGGCCTGACCCGGATAGAGCCGCCGGTCCCTTCTGCGATCCTCGCCGCAGCACACGATCTCGCCCAGCACCGTGAAGTGCATGGGCCGTGCGATGTGCCGCAGCGTGAAGGTGGAGATGTCACCCGTCTCCGACGAGACCCGCTCGTTGATCCTCCCGACCTCGTTGAGCGCCTCATCCCGCACGATCAGCGTGTGCCGGATCGTGCCGTCGTCGAGCTTGTAGCGTTCGAGTGCCCGCACGCCCGGCAGGCTCGAGCGCGGCGACGAGAGCGCGGTGATGATCAGGCGCGGCTCGTCACCCTCGAGCACCCGCGTGGCGGTCGCCACCAATTCCATCTCGCGCAGCGGGCCCTCGTAGTCCGAGATCACCGCGACCTCGGCCGGATACTCGGGCCCGAAGTCGTCCTCCTGCTTGAAGCGCAGCGAGAACGCCTCGAGCGACTCTTCGTTGGGCGCCAGCCTGAACTGGGCGCCCTGCATGCGGTCCCAGTACGTCTCGAGCTGGCTGTGCCGGCGCGCGTAGGGCCCCCCGATCTTGGCGAGTTCGCCGTAGATGAAGAGCTCCATGTAGTAGGCCGCCTTCACGTTGCCCGGCGTCGCATTGCGGCTGCTCGGGCTCCAGGCCGAGGGATGAATGAGCTCGCGCGGCGACTTGAGCAGCCGGAAGGGCCCGGTGGCCTCGTAGTTGCCGAACAGGAACCAGGTGACGTCCTGGCCGTTGAGCTCGTCGTAGCCCCATACCTCGTACTGCGGGTGGAAGTCGTAGCGCCGGAGTTCCCGCCGCGTGTCGGCGAAGCGCGAGCCGCCGTTGTTGGGCGTGCGCACCCTCAGCTCGAAGTCGTCGGCGCCCATGATGCCGGCCTGCGACTTGTCGGGCGGCCCGTACTTCACGTAGATCGTGCCGCGGTCGTCGGTGTCGTAGGGCGAGTCCTTCTGCAGGGTGAAGTTGCGGCGCGCGTAGGCGATCCGCTCCCAGTGCTCGATGAGCCGCTCGTTGAACGCGGTGCCGGGCGTGGGATCCTTCTCGATCCAGAAGCGCTTGATCCGCCGGATGAGCGCCGGGTCGCGCTTCTTGATCATCTCCTCCCAGACGGGCACCTCGTCGTCGTCGTCGTCGGGGTCGAGCAGCGGCAGGATGCGCTGCGCCTCGGCGATCACGGCGGGCTCGTATCGCTCCATGTTCGTACCGGAGAACCCCTGCACGAACAGCTCCGACGCGGTCTCGTAAAAGCCGGTCGCCTGATGCTCGGTGGCGACTTCGATGTAGGCGACGCCGATGCGCGGGTCGTATTCCCCGCGCCGCGCCAGGGCCTGCGCCCCGCGCTCCCACACTTCGAGTGCCTGGACCCAGTCGTCGTCGGCGAGCAGCAGTTTGCCCTCGACGTAGGGGTCGGTCTGGGCGTGCAGCACCGCGGGTGCCGCGCCGGTCCCCGCCAGGACACCCACCGCACACACCGCGGCGAAAAAAGTGGCGTTGCGTCGCCCGTTCCGGGCGCGCCGGCCGATGCCGCGCGGCGGCGCGCCGCCACGGTCCGCCCGCGTGCCTCCGGGCGGCGGTGTGCTTCGTGTCGTCCTCACCTGCTCGACTCCTTCTTCCGTCGCGGCGGGAGCGACGGCCGGATCAGAAGATCCGGAACGTCAGCCCGCCCGTAATCACGAGGTCGTTCTGCCCCTCGGCCTCGCCCGTCGCTTCTCCCGAGTCGTAGGGCGAGAGCACATCGTTGAGCTGCGCGAAAACCGATACCGGGCCGGTGTTGAAGCGTGCGCCCACGCCGAAGAGGAGCAGCGGCTGCGTCTGGTCGTGCATGAGTCCGTTGCCCCGCTCGCAGATGTAGCGGCTGCGCTCCACCAGCGTGATGGCCGAGCACGACGCTTTGTCGAACGAGTATCGGCGCAGACCCAAGCCCAGATTGATGAACGGCCGCACACCCGGTAGGCCGACCCGCCGGTGGATCCTGAACACGCCGTAGACATCGCTGACCGTCACGTCGGAGTCGAAGCGCGCGCACTCGGGCGTATTGGTCTCGTCGAGCACGTCGCAGACTTCACTCGACGACTCCACGGTGGCGCCGAATGTGGTGCTGCCCGCGATGCCGACGCTGAACAGGACCGAAGGGAGCTGCACCATGATCGATCCACCGATGCGGCCCCCGGCGTCGGCCTTGGCCTGCGGCTGCAGGAAGCCGAGCGTGGGAGAGTCGCCGGCGTTCTGCCCGTAGGCGCGGGTCGGGATGTACGTGCCACCCTCGACGCTGACTGTGACGGTCCACGGATCGGGAATGAGCTGTGCGGTGGCCGGCCCCGCGGCCAGCGCCAGCACTCCGAAGACGCCCACGATCCTGCCGACGCGCTTGGTCACGTTCGTTCTCCTGTTCCTCTTGCTGTTGGTACCGACGGATTCGGGGGGGGATCCCCCGGGTCCAAGGTCCGATGCGCGAGAGGCCGGAGCAAGGCTTCCGTCCAGTGGCGCGGGCGCTACTCCACCCGTCGTTCCCGTCCGTCCCAGAGGACACCCGGTGCCGCCTTGACCCCCACGCCGCTCACGCGCACTGTCTCCGCGTCCATGAGTACGCCGCCGAGGCGGCGATCTTTCCGCCCGACGCCACTCCGAGAGGCCCGTGAAACACCGAGCCCGCCGTGTCGAGAAGCCCTGGGGCTACGAGTCCATCTGGGCCGAAACCGAGCGCTACGTGGGGAAGCTGCTGCACATCCGTGCCGGCGAGGCGCTGTCGCTGCAGTACCACCGCGAGAAGGACGAGACGATCCACCTGTTACGCGGCGAGATGCGGTTCTGGGCGGGGCCCTCGGCCGAGGCGCTCGAAGCCGTGCCGCTCGAGGCGGGCGACTCGTACCGGGTCACCCCGGGGACCGTCCACCGGATGGAAGCCGTGACCGACTGCGACGTGCTCGAGGCGTCGACGCCCCACCTGGAGGATGTGGTCCGCCTGAGCGATCGCTACGGCCGCGTGGACGCCCCGTCCGCGGGCGGGGAGGCGCCG
>RFGQ01000553.1 GCA_003695865.1 Gemmatimonadota bacterium
CGACCTCGGCATCGGTGCGAAGGTCGCCCTGCGAGGCGCTGCGGCGCCGTGGAAGGCGGCCGTGGGGGGCACGGTTACGCTGCCAACCGGCTCCACCGGACCGTCGGCCGAGGACCCGACGGCCTCACTCGTGCTGATCGCCGAGCGGGCGCTCCCCCGGGGGACCGGGATCGCGTTCAACGTGGGTTACGGCCGCCGGCTGGCCGGCGGCGACGACGGCACTCTCTCGCTGCTCGTCACGCCGACGTTTCCCATCCCGGGCGTGGACGGCGTGGGCGGCTACGTGGGGTATGCGGGCGCGTTCAGGGAGGGCCGCGACGCGCACGTGGTGGAGTGGGGTGTCGCGTGGACGGACGGCCCGGACCTGCAGTGGGACGTGAACGCGGGCTACGACCCGCGCTCCAACGACTGGTTCCTCGGCGCGGGCGTCGCCGTGCGCCGGCGCTGACGATTCGCGGACCGGTGGCCCCGCAGGACGGCGGCGCGCCCTGCCGGCTCAGCGGCGGTCGGCCGCGGCGATCCACCACCGGTGCAGGTCGAGCAGATCGTTGCGCACGTCCATGCGCGCGTCCCTCACCGCGCGGTTGATCCCGACCAGTCGCCGCGAGAACCACAGGTACGTGTAGGGCTGCAGCTCGGCCAGGCGGAGCTGGTACGCGTCCCAGAGCGGCTTGGCCGCCTCCCGCGACGGGGCCTCGGGGATCGCGTCCAGCAGACGGTCGAGCTCCTCGTCGTAGATGCCGGTCCAGGCGAAGTCGTAGCGCGTGTCCCGGCCGTCGAACAGGTTCCGTTCGTCGAGCGAGAAGTCGACGATCCAGGTCATCACCGCCGCGTCGAAGTCGCGCTGGATCATGCGGTCGATGAGCGTGTTGAACTCGATCACTTCGGGCTGGGCCCGTACCCCCACCTCGGCCCACTGGGCCTGCAGGATCTCCATGGCGCCGGCTTTCTCACGCGAACCCGCGTTGGTGCGCAGGGTGAACGACAGCGGTACGCCGTCCCGGTCGCGTATGCCGTCGCCGTCCGAATCCACCCAACCGGCCTCGTCGAGCAGCGCGCTCGCCCGCTCCGGATCGTAGGGATTCACGCCCTCCAGCAGCGCCGGATCGAAGGCGTAGTGGAACGGCGGGACCGGGCCGTCGGCGGGGATGGCCAGGCCGCCGAAGAGTGCGGCGACGAGGTCGGCGCGGTTCACGGCCATGGTCAGCGCCCGCCGCACGCGCGCGTCCTCGAACTGGGGGCGGCGCGTGTTCCAGGCCACGTAGACGTAGCTGCGCCCGGGGAAGGCGACCACGCGCGCCGAACCGTCGGGGCGCGCGACGATGGGCACGACGGAGGCGCCCATGTCGGTGAACACGTCGACCGCCCCGGTCAGGAGCTCGCTGGCGAGCGTGGTCGGATCGGGCACGATCCGGTAGACCACCCGGTCGAAGAACGGCCGTCCACCCAGACCCGGCGCGTGCGCCGGGTTTGCCTCGAGCGTCCAGCGGTCGCTCTCGAGGTGCTCCACCACCCGGAAGGGGCCGGAGCCGACCGGACAACGCGTCGCGAAGGGGTGACGCGCGAGGTCGGCCGGGGGCACGTCGGCGAGCAGGTGCTCGGGTACGATGCCCGTCGCGCGCCACGGCTCGAGCGGCTCGGCGTGCGGCCTCAGGTGGAAGCGCACCGTGAGGCCGTCGACCACCACCACGCTGTCGTAGCGGGTGAAGTACTGTTCGTTCGGGAATCCGGTCTCGGGATCCGTCGCCCGCTCGAACGTGAAGGCGACGTCGCGCGCGGTGAGCGGCTCGCCGTCGTGCCAGCGCAGGTCGTCGCGCAGTCGGAACGTCAGCGTGGTACGATCGTCGGAGAGTTCGAACGATTCGGCCGCGTGGGGCTCGTAGGTGCGCAGGTCGTCCGCGAGGCGGAGCAGGGTGTGGAAGACCGCCGCGTTCTGCACCTGGCGGGCGGTGTAGTTGCCCGACGTGAGCGGGTTCATGTCGCCGAGTTCGGCGGGGCCGCCCACGACGAGCGTGCCCCCGTAGCGCTCGGCGTGCTCCGGTGACCGCCCGGCGTCGGCGTCGAGCGAGGCCAGATGGGCCGCGACCCGCTCCTGCACGGCTTCGCAGAAACCGGTGTAGGGGTCGGCGGCGTCGCGGCCGCAGGCGGCGGTCCACAGCGCGACGAACGCGGTAAGGGGGAGAGTGGGGCGCAGTGCGGCCCACCCGGCACGGCGGAGCATGTCGGGTCCTCCGGACTCGGACCAGCGGTGTGGGGGCGGAGCCGGCATCGTAGCCGCGGGAGCGGGGTGTGTCAAAGCACGCCGCCCGGGTGTCGGGGTCGGTACGACCCCCACGGTGGCGTCCCCCCTTGGGCGGGAGGGGACCAGCGCGTAGAATGCCCTCTCGATGTGCCGGGCCTCCCGGGGCCGGCACCCTAGGGACGACGCACGAGGACCATGGTCGGAGCCACCACCAAGAAGCTGCTGCTGGGCGCGCTGGTGTTCGCCTTCGCCACGCAGACCTGGCTCGTCTACACCGACCGGCGCGAGCCGCCGCTCGACGAGGCCGCGCTGCGCGGGCGGGCGATCTGGCACCGCGAGGCGTGTCAGGTGTGCCACCAGGTGTACGGCCAGGGTGGCTTCCTGGGCCCCGACCTCACGAACGCCGCCTCGCGCATCGACCGGCGTCGGCTCGCGTCGCTGCTGACGGTGGGGAGCGGCCAGATGCCCGCGCTCCACCTGTCCGAGCCCGAAGTCGACGCCGTGTGGGCCTATCTGCGTGCGCTGGATCGTCCCGATCTGGGCCGCGGACAGCTTCGGCTCGGCCGTGCGGACGCGGCGGCCGCCGACCCCTGGTCGCCCGTGCTCGCAGCCGCCCGTGCCGCGGACGACGAGGCCGTGCGGACCGGCGCCGAGGCCTTCGCCGCGCGCGCCTGTCGCGGCTGTCACCTGCCGCTGCGTGCGTCACCCGCGGGCGCCCCCGACCTGTCGACGGTCGTGGGGCGCCTTTCCGTCGACGACCTCGACGCCGTGCTCCGCGAGGGCCGGCCGGCCAAGGGCATGCCGCCGCCCACGCCGGCGTTCGACGAGGGCGAGCGCGAGGCCGTGAAGGCCTTCTTCGCCTGGATGGACGCGGAGCGGTCGCGCCTGCGGAGCGCGCTCGACGCGGCGGCCGAGGCCCGCGCACCGCTCTCGCTCGCCCGGCTTCCGTGGTGGGAGTTCCGATGAGCGCGCCGCCCAACGGCGTGCCGGCAGGCACGGCCCCGGCGCCGCCCGGCGCACCGGCGAGACGCGCGACGAGCGACGGGGCGCCTGCGGCCTCGCAGCTGCCCCCCGGCGCCGAGTGCCGCCTCGATCCCTGGGAGGCGGCCCACCCCATCCGCCAGTACGCCACGCTCACCTTCGCACGCGGGGCACTGATCGCACTCGCGGTGACGGTCGTGTTCGGCCTGCTGGGCGCGCTCTATTCCGTGCCGGTGCTCGCGCCGCTCTTCCAGGGCCTCTCCCTCGACCTGCGCCACCTGCGTCCGCTGCACACGACCTTCGCCTCGGCGTGGATCTTCCTGGGCGGTGTGGCCGTCGTGCACCGCTACCTCATGGACCACGGCGGTGACGTGGCGAGGGGGAGCGCCTGCGCCTGCGCGTGACGGTGCTGTCCTGGGCGATGGCGGGCGCCGGCATCCTGGTCACGCTGCTGCTCGGGATCGGCTCCGGGCGCGAGTACATGGGCTTCCACCCCGTCTTCTCGCTCTTCATCCTGATCGGCTGGATCGCCTACGCGTGGAACTTCTTCCACGTCGTGGCCCGCGGCTTCTGGAACCGCCCCATCTACGTGACGATGTGGGGCGTGGGGATGCTGTTCTTCCTCTACACCTTCCTGGAACAGCACGCCTACCTGCTGCCGTCGATCTGGGCCGATCCGGTGCACGACCTGCGAGTGCAGTGGAAGGCGACGGGCACGCTGGTGGGTAGCTACAACCTGTTCGTCTACGGGGCGGTCATCTACATCGGAGAGCGCATCAGCGGCGACCCGCGCTACGGACACTCGCGCACCGCCTACGCCCTGTTCGCCGTGGGACTGCTCAACTCGTTCACCAACTTCGCCCACCACACCTACCACCTGCCGCAGCGCGAGCTGGTGAAGTGGATCGCCTTCGTGGTGAGCATGATGGAGCTGATCATCCTGCTCCGCGCGGTCTCGGATCTGTGGACACTCGTGCGGGCGCGCGAGGACCGGCCCTTCTGCGCCGCGCGCGGCAGCTTCAAGGCATCGAAGGTATGGACCGTGGCGATCCTGTTCTCGGCGATCCTCATCTCGGTGCCGCCGCTGAACGCGCTCGTCCACGGCACCTACGTGGTCACCGGCCACGCCATGGGCGCCACGATCGGGATCGACACCATGATCCTGTTCGGGGCACTCATCTGGATTCTGGGCGAATACCTGCAGGCCGCCGACGGGGCGGGGGCGGCGAACCCGCTGCACGACCGTCGCATGCGCGTGGGCATCGTGGGGCTCAACCTCTCGGTCGCGGCCCTCGTCGTGTGGCTGCACGTGGCCGGCCTCGCCACCGGGCTCACGCGCGCGCGCCTCGCGCCCGGCGAGCCCTACGTGCCGCCCGACTGGTTGCACGCGCTCTCGGGGCCGCTCTTCGCGCTCACGGGGACGGCCTCGCTGATCTTCTTCGCCGTCGTGCTGCACACGCTCCTGCGCGCGGCGTCGCGGCCGTTCCCGGCGGGACGCGGGGCGCCGGTGGGCGCTGCCGGCGACTGAGCAGCCGCGGGCCGGTCCGGCCGCGCCCCGCGCGGCGGCC
>RFGQ01000554.1 GCA_003695865.1 Gemmatimonadota bacterium
AGGTCTTCATGGGAGACACGGGCTCCCTGGCCATCGGTGCCGCCATCGGCGTCATGGCCGTCCTGCTGAAGGCCGAGTTCCTGCTGGTGATCGTCGGGGGCGTCTTCGTGGCGGAGGCGCTCTCGGTGATGCTGCAGGTGGGCTACTACCGCCACACCGCCCGCACGACGGGCACGGGGCGCAGGATCTTCCGCATGGCTCCGATCCATCACCACTTCGAACAGCTCGGCTGGCCCGAGACCAAGGTCGTGGTGCGCTTCTGGATCGTCGGAATCCTGTGCGCGATGGTCGCCTTCAGCGCGCTGAAGATCCGGTGAGGGGGATGCCATGGACGCCTCCCGGTACGCGCCGAAGCGCGATCTCGCAGGCAGCACCGTGTCGGTGCTCGGACTCGCGGCCAGCGGTGCCGCGGCGGCCCGACTCGCACTCCACAGAGGAGGAACGGTCTATGTCTCGGACCTCTCGACCGACCCTGCAGTTGCAGCTCGTGCAGACGAGCTGCGAAGCCTCGGCGCGACCGTGGACCTCGGTCGGCACGACCTGGATCGAATCGCCGCGTCGCAGACGGTGGTGGCCAGCCCTGGAATCCCCCCGGACGCTCCGGTGCTCCGGGATCTGCGCGCTCGAGGCGTCCGCTGGATATCGGAGCCTGAGTTCGCCGTTCGGTTCTACCGAGGTCCACTGATCGTCGTGACGGGCACGAACGGGAAGACGACCACGGCGGTGCTGACGTCGCACCTGCTGCGTGCGGCGGGCTACGACGCAGCGCTCGGCGGCAACCTCGGGGCCGGGCTGGCGCCCCCGGCGTCGGCGTTGGCCCTGCGGGAGGACGCACCCGACTGGTACGTGCTCGAGCTCAGCAGCTTCCAGCTCGCGGACGTCGAGACCCTCCGTCCCGACATCGGCGTGCTGACCAGCCTCGCGCCCGATCACCTGGACCGGTATCCGGACGTGGAGGCCTACTACCGGGACAAGGCCCGCCTCTTTGCGAACGCCGATGAGGGCAGCCGCTGGGTGCTGCCCGCCGACGTGCCGGAAATCGAGCGCCTGAGCGAGGGGGTTCCGGGCCGGCGCTGCGTGTTCGCCGCCGACGCCCGGCCGGAGCGGGACTGCGCCGCGTGGATCGAGGACGGTACGCTCACGTTGGACGTGGGCGCCGGGCCCGAGGCGCTCGTGGACCGGCACGTGCTCCCCCTGGTCGGTCGGCACAACCTCGAGAACGCGCTCGCGTCTGCGCTCGCCGCCCGGCTTGCGGGCGCGCCGGCGCGGGCTCTGGCCCGCGGTCTGGCGACCGCACCGGCGCTTCCCCACCGCATGGAGCCCGTGGGCGAGGTGCGCGGCGTGCGCTTCCTCAACGACTCGAAGGCGACGAACGTGGCCGCCGCTGCGAGTGCGGTCCGTTCGCTCGACACGCCCCTCGTCGTGCTGCTCGGCGGCAAGGACAAGCACGAAGACTTCGCGCCCCTCGCAACCGCACTGGCCGGCCGCGTGCGCCTCGCCGTCACGTTCGGGCAGGCGGGGGCGCGCCTCGAGGCGGCGCTGGCCGACCAAGTACCGGTGGCGCGCGTCGCCGACCTCGACGCGGCGGTCCGGCAGGCCGTGGCGGCTGCGCGCCCCGGTGACACGGTGCTGCTCTCACCCGCCTGCTCGAGCTTCGACGCGTTCGCATCGTACGAGGAGCGGGGAGAGCGCTTCCGCGCCCTGGTGGGCGCGCTGGCGAGTGGGGAGGGACGGGCATGACGCCGCGCGTCGGCCGGTCGGTGAGCACGCCGCGTGCGGCGCCGCGAGCCCCGCGCGCCGCCGCCGCCGACCTGGGGCTCGGCCGCGGCTGGGAGGCCGGCGCCCTGCTCGCCGTGACGGTGGCGCTGCTCGTCTTCGGGCTGGCCACGCTCTTCTCGGCGAGCGCCTACATCGCGCAGCGCGCGCAGGAGCCCGGTCACTACTACGTGGTGCGGCAGGCGGTGGGTGCCACGCTGGGTCTGGTCGCGCTCGCCGTCTGCGCCTGGATGCCCTACGACATCTGGCGGCGTTGGTCGTGGCACGTGGCCGGCGCCGTATGGGTGCTGCTCCTCGTCGTCGTGCTGCCGGGCACCGAAGCCATCGCGCCGGTGGTGAAGGGTTCGCGGCGCTGGATCCGGATGGGCGTTACGCTACAGCCCTCCGAGCTGGCGAAGGTGGCGATCGTCGTGTGGACGGCCGCCCTGGCCGTGCGCAAGCAGGCCGAGTTCCGCTCGTTGCGCCGGGGTCTGGGTCCGTTCCTGGCCGGGTGGGCGGTGTTGCTCGTGCCGATCGCCCTCGAGCCGGACCTGTCGACGACGGTGCTCGTGGGGCTGCTGGGTGTGGTGGTGGTCTACGCCGCCGGCGCCCGCCTGGGGCACTTCGTCTTCCTGGGCCTGCTGACGCTGCCCCTCCTGATCGGGCAGCTCCAGGAGGGCTTCCGGGCCCGCCGGCTGTCGGCGTTCCTCGACCCGTCCGCCGACCCGTCGGGTGCGGGCTTCCAGGTACAGCAGTCCCTGGTCGCCCTCGGCTCGGGAGGCCTCACCGGGGTGGGCTTCGGCGAGGGCCGACAGAAGTTCGGCTTCGTCCCCGAGGCGCACAACGACTTCATCTTCGCCATGATCGGCGAGGAGTGGGGGCTGTTGGGCGTGCTCGTGACCGTGACGCTCTACGGTCTGCTCGTCCTGATCGGCTTCCGCATCGCCGGTCGCGCCCCCGATCTGTTCGGGCAGCTCCTGGGCATCGGGCTCACGAGCATGATCGCGCTTCAGGCGGTGCTGCACATGAGTGTGGGCCTCGGTCTGGTGCCGCCCACCGGCCTCGCGCTGCCGCTGGTTTCGTACGGCCGCTCGAACCTGCTGGTCACGCTGGCCGCGATCGGCATCCTGATCTCGATCGCGCGCACGAGCGAGCGCGTGTACTACGGGGGGGGCCGTGCATGAGCGCGCGCGGCGGAGCGTGGTCGTCTTCGCGGGGGGCGGCACCGGGGGCCACCTCTATCCGGCCCTCGCCCTGGCCGACGCCCTCGTGGCGCGCTGTCCGTGGGTGCGCCCCCACTTCGTGGGCGCCTCGCGCGGCCTCGAGGCGCGGGTGCTGCCCGAGCGGGGCCTGCCGCACACGTTGCTCCCGGTCCGCGGACTGGCGCGCGGACGCGTGCTCGAGAATCTGGGCGTGCCCCGCGCGCTGGCCGCATCGCTGGTGGGGACACGGGCCCTGTTCGGGGCCCTCGAGCCGGAGCTGGTCGTGGTGACGGGCGGTTACGCTGCGGCGCCCGCGGGCCTGGTGGCGGCCGCGGGAGGCGTGCGCCTCGCGATCCAGGAGCAGAACGCCTTCCCGGGCGCGACGACCCGCCTGCTGGCCCGCTGGGCCCGCCAGATCCATGTGGGATTCCCCGAAGCGGCGGCGCGACTGCCGCGTTCGGCCCGGGGTCGCGTCGAGGACTCGGGCAACCCGATCCGCCCTCTGCCCGCCCCCCCCGTCGACGCGCGTGCCGCGCGCGCCGCTCACGGGCTCGACCCGGACCGGAGGCTGGTGCTCGTCGTGGGCGGCAGTCAGGGATCTCGCGCGCTCAACGAGCGCGTGTTGGCGCTTGTTTCGGCCGTCGACGAAGGCACCGCGCCTGCGCCCGCAGGCTGGCAGCTCCTCTGGGCCACCGGTACGGCACACCATGCCGCGATCACCGCGGCCCTGGGCGCGCGGGAGCGTCCCTGGCTGCGCGTGCGGGCCTACATCGACGATCTGCCCGCGCTGCTGCCGCTGGCCTCGCTGGCCGTGAGCCGCGCGGGCGCCATGGCCACGTCGGAGTTCCTCGCAGCGGGCCTGCCGGCGCTCCTG
>RFGQ01000555.1 GCA_003695865.1 Gemmatimonadota bacterium
CGCCGCCGCGCAACGCACCGACGAGTTTCGGGTAGGGATCACGCTGGGTGGCATCGGCCTGGTCGGCGTGGACTTCGAGTTCCGCTCGGGAAACCGCAGCCTCGACGTCAACGTCGCGACCTTCGACTTCCGCGACGTCAGCGTATCGGTGGTCGGAAAGCAGTACTTCGGCGGAGCCGAAGCGCGTCCGTTCCTGGGGATCGGGTTGTGGGGCGTGACTTCGTTCCAGGCCGAGGGAACGGGCTTCGCGCTCCTCGCCCGGGCCCCGGTCGGCCTCGACTGGAGGGTGGAAGGTGGCGATCACTTCCTGGGCATGTCGATCGCGGTGAACCGCGCGCTCCTCAAACACGACCCGGAAGACGACACGCGTCCGGTCGGGCGCCTCGTGCCTCTGCCCGGTTTCTACTACAAGGTGCAGCCCTAGCCGCGATCCGCCGGAGCCTCGCCACCCGTCTACATCGGCTCCGGCTCGTCCCACCCTTCCTCGCGCCAGAACTCGGCTTCTTCGTCGCGGATGCGGTCGAGGTCGAGGGGCTCGTCCTCGGGCGTCTCCAGGATGCCCTCCTCCACGATCCGCTGGATGTCGGCATCGTCGAGCGTCACGTCGGGAGGTCTGCGCAATGCCTCGAGCCGGCGCCGGTGGGCGACCCAGACCCACACCAGGAGCAGCCCGAGAACAGCCCACACGAGCGGCCACGCGAAGCGCATGAGAATCATTCTTGCGGCGTCATCCCAACGTACTTGAGGCCGCTTCCCGTATTGAAGAGCACCACCTCGTCCGCGTCTCCGGCCAGCCCCCGTTCCCTCAGGACCGGCACCGCCGCCGCCACGGCTCCTCCCTCGGGCGCGCAGAACACGCCCGTGGCCGACCCTACGATCTCGACCCACTCGGCCATATCGGCGTCGGGCACGGCTACCGCCGCGCCTCCCGACGCCCGCACGGCCCGCAGAATCAGGAAGTCGCCCACGGCGGCCGGCACCCGCAAGCCGGACGCGTATGTGGCCGCGTCCCGCCACGGCTCGGCCGTCTCGGCCCCGGCCTCCCACGCGCGTACCATGGGTGCGCACCCGGCGGCCTGCACCGAGATCATGCGGGGCCGCTCGGGGCCGATCCACCCGAGACCCTCCATCTCGTCGAAGGCTTTCCACATGCCGATGAGCCCCGTTCCGCCGCCGGTGGGGTACACGATGACGTCCGGAAGGCGCCCACCGAGCTGCTCGAACAGTTCGTAACCCATCGTCTTCTTACCCTCGACGCGGTAAGGCTCCTTGAGCGTCGAGAGGTCGAACCAGCCGTAGCGCTCGACCCCCTCACGCACCACCGCACCGCAGTCGGTGATGAGGCCGTCGAGCAACCGCAGGTCCGCACCCAGCGCACGGATCTCGGCCAGAATGGGGGCGGGGGTGTCGCGGGGCACCACCACGTGCACGGGCAGCCCGGCCGCCGCACCGTACGCGGCGGCGGCGCTGCCGGCGTTTCCGGCGGAAGGCAGCGCCAACTCCGTCGCCCCCAACTCGAGCGCGCGCGAGACGGCAAGCCCGAGTCCACGCGCCTTGAAGCTGCCGGTCGGATTCTGGCCCTCGTCCTTGACCCACACCCGTCCGACGCCCATCCGCTCGGCCAGCCGTGGCGCTTCGAGCAGGGGCGTCCAGCCCTCGCCGAGCCCCACCCGGCAGGCCGGGTCGCGCACGGGCAGCACTTCGGCGTAGCGCCACAGGTCGGCCGGGCGCCCGACCAGATCCTGCGGACGGAAGCGCTCAGCCAGGGCGTCGAGGTCGTAACGCGCGAAGAGCGGCCGGCCGGCGGCCGAGAGGGTCTGCAGGCGCTCGCTCTCGTAGCGTTCGCCCGTCCAGGTGCACTCCAGGTGCGTCGCGCCACCCGCGGGTGGGGTCATCGGTGCGTGCCTCGTTCGATGGGTCAGCCTTGGCCAGGATCGGCGGACGGCCAACATACCGCGCCGCCCGGCGCCGGGCACGGCCCCCACGGGGAGAGGGGGGCACGGTCCCGCGGCGCTCTCCGCGGCACTTTTCGCGCCTCGACACGGTAGGTGCAGGCAACCGCCGCGACGCCGGGGGCGTCGAAGGTGCGGGTCGGTAGGTAGTGTGGGCTCCACGCGGAGCGTGCATGAGCGAAGCACAACTCATCCGGAAGGCCAGTGCGGGCGACGGGCGCGCCATCCGCGCACTGTACGAGCGCTACGCACCACGCGTCTTCGCCGTGGTGCGCCGCATCGCCGGCGACGACGATCTGGCGCAGGACTACGCACAGGAGGCGTGGATCCGTGCGATCCGCGCATTGCCGACCTTCCGGGGGGACGCCCGTTTCTCGACGTGGCTGCACCGGATCGCGGTCAACGCGGCGCTGCAGGCGCTGCGCAAGGCCGAGACGAGGCAGAAGCGTGAAGCACCCATGCCCGAGGGCGTCTCGGTGGGGCCCGCCCCCGGCGACGCGTTGCTGGGGCAGCGGCTCGAGGGTGCCCTGGACCGCCTGCCCGACCGCATGCGGACCGTGCTGATCCTCCACGACGTGGAGGGCTACACGCACGAGGAGATCGGAGAACTGCTCGGCGTCGCGCCGGGGACGTCCAAGTCCCAGCTCTTCAAGGCGCGCGCCAAGATGAGGGACATGCTCCGGACGGTCTGGACGTCCGGCACACAGGAAGTGGAATCATGGAGCATCTGAGCACCGAAACACTGGCCCGGCTGGTCGACGAACGACCGACGCCCGAAGAGCGTGAGCACCTGGCCGCCTGCCGCCGCTGCGCCGACGAACTGCGTGCGCTGCGCGAGCAGACCGAGGCGCTCGGCTCGCTGCCCGACGTGCGCCCGCCGCAGGGCGACTGGGCGGTGCTCGAGGCGCGCCTGGTGAGCGAGGGCCTCGTACGCGGCTCGCGTTCGGTCCGCCGCTTCGGCATCGCCGCGGCCCCGGCCTGGATGCAGGCGGCAGCCGCGCTCGTGCTGTTCCTCGCGGGTTCGGGCACGGGCCTGGCCCTGGCGGGCACCGACCCGGCCGTGCCGGTCGGGGCACTCCCGGTACAGGAAGGCACCGTCACGTCCGTCTCCGACATCCGCTCCCTCGACGACGCCGCGCGCGCGGTGCGCTTCGCCGAGCAGCAGTACGTCGCCGCGCTCACCCGCTACCGCGAGCTCGAGAACGAGGCGGGCCTGGGCACGACCCAGGATCCCGTGGCACGCGTGGCGGCGCTGGAGACACTGCTCGCCGCGAGCCAGGAGGCGTTGCGCGTCGCCCCCACCGACCCGGTTCTCAACGGCGTGTTCGTGAACGTCTTCGCGGAGCGTCAGCAGATGCTCCGCCAGATTCAGGCGAGCGAGGGGGACGACAGTTGGTTCTGATGTCTCGCGCGCGTCGGGCCGACGCG
>RFGQ01000556.1 GCA_003695865.1 Gemmatimonadota bacterium
CTCACCGAGCTCGTCGGGCTTCGCCTGTGCGGGCACGGCCGCCGCCCACAGGGCGCCGATCATGAGCACAGGGAGCAGCCGATGGGGCAGCTTCATGGCGGAAACGGTAGCAAATGCCGACGGAGGGAGCGAAAAACCACGCTCAGCGCAGGGTGCGGGCCACGGGCACCCCGTCGTCGTCGAGAAGCGTGTCGAAGAAGCGACGGTAGGCGTCCTGGGCGTCGGGGTTGACGAAGACCGCGAAGTGGCCGTCGTTGGGGTACTGAAGCAGGCCGCCGGTCACCGGGCGGCCCTCGTCGTCGCTCAGGTTGCCTCTGGCCTCCGCGCCAGCGGGGGAGACGCCGAGCAGATCGAGGACCTCCACCTGCTCGCTCACAGGCAGAACCACCGGGAGGCCGAAGGCCCCCGCGAGCCCGCCGTGGTTGCGCTTGGGCGTGTACTGGTCCTGCAGCCCGCTCGTGGCCACGAGGTGCGGGACGCGGGCGGCGCCGCGATGGCGCCAGGGCCGCCCGTAGTTCACGGGATCGGCGGGATCGACCCAGATCTGCATGAGAGAGAGGAGCGGGTGGAAACGATCCAGCGGCTCGTCCGCGGGGAAGTTCAAGATGGCCCGGATGGCGTCGGCGATGACCACCGGCTCGGTCTTCTCGATGAGGCTGGGGGCGAACCCGGCCCCGGCGCCGGAGAGGAAAGCGCCCTTCAGCCGGTCCTCGACCCCGACAAAAGCAGCGCCGACGATGCCGCCCTGGGAGTGCCCGAAGTAACCGACCATGTCGGGATCGAAATGGAGCGCCCGCCCGCCGATGCTCCAGTGCACGGCGAGGTTCTCGACCGCGCTGACCATCTGCATCTTCTCGAGCGCCGACTGCAGCCAGATGTTTCGGCCCGCCACCGGGTTCAAGAAGTTGAAGGTCAAGAGCTCCTCGGAGCCGGCGGTGAAGCCTTCTCGCGTCTCGTGGAGGGGCTCGGAGGTGGTGAGCATGGCCCAGCCCGCGCGGGCGAGCTGGTGGGCTTCGTAGCGCTCGTCATCCCC
>RFGQ01000557.1 GCA_003695865.1 Gemmatimonadota bacterium
AGCGCAGGCTGCGGAGCCGGCCCCGACCACGGCCGGCGGCCCGCAGCCCCCCGCCATCTTCGGCACCGTGTGCGTGGGACTGGCGTTCCGCACGAGATCGCCCGATCTGGGCACACGCTCGCTGAGAATGCCGTCATAGCCTTGAGGTGACCTCTCCAGACGCGAAAACGCATAGATACACGTTTTCGTGTTACACAGCCCGTCTACGCCTGCTGCACACGAGGACGGACTGGGCATGTACCTGCGGACCACCCGGCGAAAGAACAAGGACGGCTCCGTGGTGAGCTACTACCAGCTCGCCCACAACGACTGGGATCCGCAGAAGGGGAGGTCGAAGGTCCGCATCCTGCACAACTTCGGGCGTGCCGATCAGGTGGAGCGAGAAGCGCTGGTGCGCCTGTGCGGCTCGATCGCGCGGGCGTGCGGCTGCGAGGTGCGGGACCTGACCACCGAGGGCGTGGACGCCGGGGAGGATCGCGACCGCGTGGACCTCATCGAGACCCGCGAGCTGGGCGTGCCGTGGGTCGCGGACGCCCTGTGGCGCGAGTTGGGGCTCGGCGCGGTCCTCCGGCAGCTCTGCGCTGACGCCGACGCCCAGGTTCCCTACGAGCGCGCGCTGTACGCGATGGTGGCCAACCGGCTGAGCCGTCCGACTTCGAAGCTGGGGCTGTGCGAGCGGTGGCAGGGACGCGCCTGGCTGCCCGGCGTCGATGGCGAGCTGACACCGGACCAGTGCTACCGGGCGATGGACCTGCTCCATGAGCACGCCGAGCAGGTCGAGGAGGCGGTGTTCTCGTCGGTGGCCAACCTGTTCAACCTGTCGGTGGACCTGGTCTTCTTCGACACCACGACCGCCAGCTTCCACACCGACGAGATCGACGGCGACGACCCGGAGACCGGCGAGCCGGGGCTGCGCCGCCACGGCTACAGCAAGGAGGGTCACTGGGCGCCTCAGGTTGTCGTGGGGCTGGCTGTGACGCGTGAAGGCTTCCCCGTTCGCAGCTGGGTCTTCCCCGGCAACACGGTGGACAGCACCGTCGTGGCGCGGATCCGGGAGGACCTGCGCGGCTGGAGGCTGCACCGGGTGCTGATGGTCGGTGACGCGGGCATGGAC
>RFGQ01000558.1 GCA_003695865.1 Gemmatimonadota bacterium
GGTGGGCGGCGTGCTCGGGGGCGCCTCGACGGGATCGGCCGCCGGGGCGGGCGTGAGCGCGGCGCCGCCTCCGCAGGCGGACAGGATCAGGGCCAGGGCCGGCGCCCAGAAGCGGCGCAGGCCGTGCATGGAGAGGTTCATGGGGTGGATCGCGTCCTTGGGATGGGAGTTCGTCGATCGGGCTTCAGGACTGCACGGGCCGGGCTCACTCGGCGCTCCACACGCCCGAGCGGCCGCCTTCTTTGCGCAGCAGGCGCACGCCGCCGATGACCATGCGGCGGTCGATGGCCTTGGCCATGTCGTACACCGTGAGCAGCGCGACGGTCGCGGCCGTGAGCGCCTCCATCTCGACGCCGGTCTGGCCGGCGACGCGGGCGGTGGCGCGCACCCGGAGCCCCGGCAGCGAGGCGTCGGGCTCGACCTCGACGTCGAAGCTCACGCCGGGCAGCGTGTGGCAGAGCGGGATCAGGTCGGCGGTGCGCTTGCCGCCCATCACCCCCGCGAGGCGCGCGACCTGAGCCACGTCGCCCTTGGGCGAGCCGCCCCGCAGGATGGCGTCGAGCGTCTCGGACGCCATGGTGATGTGGCCCTCGGCCACGGCCAGGCGGTGGGTGACGGCCTTGTCCGACACGTCCACCATGCGGGGGCGCCCCTCCGCGTCCAGATGGGTCAGGCCGCCCGGGTCCCGCGGGGTCTCGTCGCTCATACGCGTGCGGCCGCCGCGGGCGCGCCCCCGCCGCGCCAGGCGCGGCGCAGGTCGGCGAGCAGCCCGGCGACGACGAGCTGAGGGTTCACGTTGCCGGCGGCCATGAGCCGCGCCTCGTCCAGACAGCGCAGCGAATCGACGATGGCCGCCGGATGCAGGCGCGCCCGCTCGAGGGTGGCCTCGAGCATGGGGCGCGCGTCGTGGTGCAGCACGTGCTCGCCCGCACCGGCGGCCACGGCCGCGAGGTCGCGCAGGGCCTCTTCGAGAAAATCGAACAGGGGCAGCAGCGTGCGGGCCCGCGCGGGCGGGAAGGTGAGCGCCCGCTGGAAGAGACCGGCCTCGCCGGCTTCGCCCAGCGCGGCGCGCAGCAGTTGGAACGCCTGCCGGCGCAGGGCCTCGAGCGGCCCCATGTCGTCGCCCTCGGGCAGGAAGCCGAGCGCCCGCCCGAGCGAGCCCCGCGCCAGCGCCGCCGCACGCGCCGCCTCGTCGGGCGAGGCGCCCGCGTGCTCGACGAGCGCGCGCTCGATGACCCCGGGCGGCAGGCCGGGCAGGTGCACGGGCAGCGTGCGCGAGCGGATGGTGGCCAACAGCGCGCCGGGCTCGCTCGAGGTGAGCACGAGCACGGTGCCGGGCGGCGGCTCTTCGAGCAGCTTGAGCAGCGCGTTGGCCGCCTCCTGGCTGGACTCCTGGGGCGTGAGCTTCTCGGCGTCGCCGATCACGAACACCTGCCGCTCGCCCATCGAGGGCCGCCGGTGCGCGCGGGCGCGCAGGTCCTGTGCGGCGGCCAGGTAGAGGCCGGTGGGCTCGGCGGCGCCCACGCTGGGCTGCAGCGGCCGCTCGCGCCGCTCGGCCAGCGCCTCGGCGCGGGCGGCCTCGAGTGCCTCGGCCAGCTTCTGCGGGCTCGAAGCGCCCTTGGGGCGGGGAAGGGGGAAGTACCAGTGCAGGTCGGGATGCTCGATCTGGTCGGCGAGGCGGCACGGCTTGCAGGCGCCGCAGGGCCCCTCGTCGGTGGGCGAGGCGCACAGCACGAGCTGCGCCAGCCAGAGCGCCAGGCGCTGCTTGCCCACGCCGGGCGCGCCGTGCACCAGCACCGACTGGGGCAGCGTGCCCGCGCGGCGCGCCCGCGCCAGGGAGCGGCGGAGCGCCTCGTGGCCGATGAGCGGGTGCACGTCAGCCGCCTCCGCCGCGGGGCCGCAGCCAGCGCAGCGGATCCTGCGCTTCGGGCGAGCCGCCGTCTTCGGCCGGCGCGCGGATCTGGAACTCGACGTGCGGGCCTTCGGGCGTGGCGGCCCCGCCCACCGTGCCCACCACCTGACCGGCCTCGACCCTGCGGCCCTGCACCACGCCCACCTCTTCGAGGTAGAGGTAGAGCGTGTAGAAGCCGCCCCCGTGGCTCAGCACGACCGTGGGCCCGTAGCCCTCGAAGGGGCCGGCGAGCACCACGGTGCCGGCACGCACCGCGCGCACCGGCGTGCCCGTGGGGGCCCGGATGCCCAGGCCGTTCCAGCGCAGGACCGTGCCGTTCGGCTGGCGCTGCGGGCCGAAGCGGTAGAGCACCTCGCCGTCGACGGGCCAGGGAAGCGAGCCGGCGTCGGCGTCGGCGAGCGTGGCCGGGCCGCCCCGGGTGGAGCGACGGGCTTCGAGCTCACGCCGGCGGGCCTCGAGGTCGGTGATCAGCCCGGTGAGGCGCGCCTCGTCGGACTCGAGTTCCTCGAGCCGGCTGGTGGTGCGGGCCTGCTGGCTGCGGAACTGCTCGAGTGTGCGCTGGCGGTCGGCCTCGACGTTGCGGAGCTGCGCCAGCTCGCCGAGCCGCGCCTGCCGGATCACACCCAGCGAGCGCATGCTCTCGCGCAGCTCCTGGTCGCGCTCCACGAGCTGCTGCTCGAGCACCTCGATGCGGTCCACGATCGAGCGGTCGTAGGCGGCGATGAGGCGCAGGTAGCGGTAGCGCGTGAGCAGATCGGCGAACGACTCCGCCCCGAGCAGCACGCGCACCGTGTGCAGCGGCCCCCGCTTGTAGATGTCGCGCAGGCGCCGGTTGAGGATCGCCTGCGCCTCGCTCAGGCGCTCGCGAGCCCGCAGCAGCGAGGCGCTGGTCTCCTGGATCTGCTCCGAGACGGCGTTGGCCTGGAACTCGATCTCGGCCAGCACCGAGCGCGACGCCGAGAGTTGACGCTCGATGTTCTGCAGCTCGCTCGCCACGTCGCGGGCGCTGCTCTGCAGGCGCGCCATCTCCTGCTGCAGGCGTTCGCGCTCGGCCCGCACCTCTTCGAGACGGCGCTGGCTGGCGGCGATCTCGGCCTGCAGGTCGCCCTGGGCGGCGAGCGGAGCGGCGCCGAGGGCGAGGGCTGCGGCCAGCGCCAGGGCCGGCCCCAGGGCCGCCGTCAGCGCCAGCGCCAGGGCCGGCGCCACGGCCGCCGCAA
>RFGQ01000559.1 GCA_003695865.1 Gemmatimonadota bacterium
CCGAGCGAGGGCGGCGCGGCCGCGCGCACGGCAGCGGCCACCGAGCCGGGCTCGAGCGGCTTGCGCAGGAAGGCCCCCGGCAGTCCGCCGCCCTCGAAACCGAGCGCCTCGGGCGCGTAGCCCGAGACGAACACGACCGGCAGCCCCGTTGCTCTCCGCGACAGCGCCCGGTAGAGCTCCCAGCCGTCCCGGTCGGGCAGCATCATGTCGATCACGACGGCTTCGATGCGCGGGCGGGCGCTGTCGAACGCGGCCTGGGCTTCGCCCGCCGTGCCCACCGACACGACCGAGTGTCCTTCGGCGCGCAGTTCCCGCTCGAGCGTCTCGCGCACCTGCGGGTCGTCCTCGACCAGCAGAAGCCTCAGGCCGCCCGCGGCCGGCGCGTCTCCGTTGGCCGCGCGCACCACCGCGGGTGCGCGCCGGTCGGCCGGCCGCACCGGCAGGTACACGTCGAAGCACGCGCCCTGCCCGGGCGCCGTCTTCAGGCGCACCGCGCCCCCGTAACCGCGCGCGATGCGGCGCACGGTCGCCAGGCCGAAGCCCGAACCCGTCGAGCCCTTGGTCGACACGTAGGGGTTGAAGATCGACTCGCGCACGTGCAGCGGGATGCCCGGGCCGGTGTCGGCCACGGTGAGGCGCACGTAGCGGCCGGGCGCGATCACGTCGCCCTCGGCGCCCAGCTCGCCCTCGACCGTCTCGTTGCGCACGGCGACCCTGAGGCGGCCGCCGCGCTTCATCGCCTCGCGCGCGTTGAAGACCAGGTTGAGCAGCACCTGCTCGACCTGCGCGGCGTCGCAGTACAGGGGCCACACCTCTTCGTCGATGTCGAGTTCGAGCTCGATGTCTTCGCCCAGCGTGCGCTCGAGGATGCCCCCCAGGTCGCGGGCCACCCGCCCCAGGTCCGCCGGTCCCACGCGGCTCTCGCTCTCGCGCGCCGCGAAGTCGAGGATCTGCCGCACCAGGGCGGCCCCCCGGTTCGCCGCGCCCTGGATCACGAGCAGGTCTTCCTTCGCCTGCCGCGACAGCGACTCCTCCTGGGCTACGAGCTGGGCCGTGGTCAGGAGCGCGGTGAGCAGGTTGTTGAAGTCGTGGGCGATGCCGCCCGCCAGCGTGCCCAGCGCTTCCATGCGCTGCGAGTGCCACATACGCGATTCGATCGACGCCAGGCGCTCGGCCATTCGGCGCTCGCTGGTGACGTCCTCGAGCGTGCAGGCAGCGCCGGCCTCGCCGGGCAACAGGCGGAAGCGCTCCCGCACCTGCCGCTCCTCGCCGTCCCGCATGCGGATCCGGTACGTGACCTCTCCGGTGGCGCCCGAACGCAGCTCGGCGATGGCCGTGGGCGTCACTTCCAGATCGTCGGGATGTACGATCTCGCGCCACAGGCCCGGGCGCTCCCGGAAGTCTGCGAGCGTGTAGCCGGTGAGCGACTCGGGATCGCCCGCGAAGGCCGTGACGCGCGCGTCCGGCCCGCGCGCCCGCAGCAGGATGAGCGGCGACCCGTCGGGTAACGCGTGTGCGATGCGCCGGAGCGCCTTACCGAAGTCGTGCGTCCCCACCGGACACCACCACGCGTCTGAAGATGATTGATGAAGGGATTTTCAACTTAGGACCCACCCCGATCCCCTGCCAGCGTCTTTCGTCCGTCATCCGGTCACTCTGCGGAGCAGCGCCCGCGACACGTAGCGCAGCCGCTCCCCCAGGGGCAGCCGGTGAAGGTTCGTCTTCACCACGCCCTTCGTGAAGTAGGTGCGCACCCCGTAGTCGATCTCGACGTGCGCCAGCGTCGTGCGGCCCTCCCGCGCGTGGTCCCACGCGGCGCGGACCGCGTCCTCGACGTCGTCGTCTCTGTCCACCCGGAGGTACTCGGCGCCGAGCGCGCGCGCGAAGCCCTCTACCTGATAATCGGGCAGCTCACTCGCAACTTTACGGTTGAGCGCCGTGCCCTGGAACTGGGCGATCTGCGCCAGCTCGCGGTCGCGCAGCACGAAGATCATCGTTCCGGCCCCGTGGGCCACCGACGTCAGGGTCTCCAGACCGGTCATCAGGAAGGCGCCGTCGCCCGCGAGCGCCACCACCGGACGGTCCGGACACGCGAGCCGTGCCCCCACCGCCGCCGGCACCGAGTACCCCATACACGAATAGTCGACGGGGGCCAGGAAGTGCCCGGGCCCCTCCAGCCTCAGGATCTCCATGGCCAGGAACGTGCCGTTCCCCGAGTCCGCCGTGTAGACGGCCTCGGGTCCGAGCGCGCGCTGCAGCCCGCGAAGGAGCGCGTAGGGCGTGACCCGGCTTCCACCCGTCTCGGCCTCCCAGGCCCGCTCGACTTCGGCATGCCCCTCGGCGATCGCCCGCCGCAGCCCCTCGTCCGGATCCCGGGGGGCGTCCAGGCGCTCGAGCAGCGCCGTCACGAACGCTTCGGCGTCGGCGTGCACGGCGACCTCGGCGGGGTAGTTGCGCCCCGGCACGTCGGCGTCGACGTCACAGTGGATGAGTGGACCCGGCAACGTGAGGCCGTAGCTTCCGGTGCCCACCTCGCTGAAGCGGCATCCGATCGCCAGCACGCCGTCGCACGTGGCGGCGAGGCGGCGCGCGAACGCGGGCGCCGCGTCCCCGAACCCGGGCCAGAGCCACAGCGGATGGGTCTCGGGGAAGACGCCCTTGCCCTGGAACGTGGTCGATACCGGCGCCTCGAGGCGCTCGGCCAGCTCCACGAGGCGCTCGTGGGCCACGGCGGCACCGGCGCCCAGGTAGATCAGCGGGCGACGCCACTGCCCCAGCAGCTCGACGACGCGGTCCACGACCGCGGGCTCGGGATACGGCCCCCGCCCCGCGTGCAGTCCGGCCGGAGCCTCGGGCGGAGAGAGATCCTCGTCGCTCGCGTCCTGGAGCATCATGTAGAGGTTCGCCGGAATCTCGACGAACACCGGGCCCGGCGCCCCGCTGCGGGCGATGCGGCACGCCTCGCGGATGCACCGGTAGACCTCGTCCCCCCTGAGCGGCCGGAACGCGGCCTTCACGACCGGCTCCACGAGCGCCATCTGGTCGATGTCGTGGAGCTGATAGGCCCGGCCGCTGTCGCGCCGGATGCCGCACCCGAGCACCAGCATGGGGACGTTGTCCATCCAGGCCTCGGCGATGCCACTGAGCGCGTGCGTGAGGCCCGCTCCGGGCACCACGTTCACGCACGCCATGCGGCCCGAGGCACGCCAGGCCCCGTCGGCCATGAACGAGGCGCCCTGTTCGTCGGTCACGAGCACGGGCCGGACGCGCTCCGACTCGGCGAGCGCGTCGTAGAGCTCGATGTTGTGGGTGCCCGGGATCCCGAAGGTCAGCTCGATGCCTTCGTCCTCGAGCGCCTGCCGCACCAGCGATCCGCCGGTCCGCTTCATCGTGTCTCTCCGTGGATGACCGGCGGACACCGCACATCGCTCGGGGCGCCCAGCACCTCGAGCACGTCGTCGGCGACCCGGTCGGCCAGGCCCATGACCGTGAGGTAGGGGTTGATCTCGACCGAGTCGGGGAACAGGGCCGAGTCGGCCACGCGGACCCA
This sequence comes from Gemmatimonadota bacterium, assembly GCA_003695865.1. Classification (GTDB taxonomy): domain Bacteria; phylum Gemmatimonadota; class Gemmatimonadetes; order Longimicrobiales; family Gaopeijiaceae; genus J028. The sequence goes on from RFGQ01000559.1 coordinate 3,551, forward strand.
GGGGTAGCGGTGCACGCGCCCGAAGGCATCGGTCACCGAGTCGCGGTGATCGCGGCCCATGGCGCAGCCACCCATCAGGTGCGCCGCCGACACCGAGATCCGTCCGGGCTGGAAGTGCCGGGCATCGATCCGCCGCTCCAGCCGGTGCGCCTCGGAGCGCTCGATGAGCGGCGGATCGGCCGGCGGGGCGTGCACGCCGCGGGCGCCGGCCGCAAAGAAGATGCGCGCCGCGGCCCGGGTGGCGCCCACCATGGCCGCGACCACGGGAAACGTGAAGTCGTAGTGCACCACCGGCTGGCCCCGCCGGTCGACCGTGATCCGGTTCTGCGGCTCGGCCTTGTCGGCCGCGAGCACCAAGATCATCTGCAGCCGCGGGAAGGCCCGCATGAGCATCGAGTGCTCGCGCCCGAAGCCCGCCATGTTCTTGGCGGTCACGAACGGGAAGTACATACACGTCTCGAGCAGCCATCCGTCCTCGGCGGCGCGGTCCACGTAGAAGCTCTTGGGGTGACCCACGTCGTTCGTGATCTCGCGCTCGTGCTCGGCGACCAGGATGAACGCGGGGTGGGCGGTGAAGTTGCGCCCCAGGCGGGGGAGCTTGCGGCCCATCCCCGACCGCAGCAGCAGCGCCGTGGATCCGATCGAGCCGCCCGCGACCACGACCATGCGCGCCCGCACCGTGTACTCGCCCGGAGCCCATTCCGAGGGGCGTCCCTTGCCGCCTTCGGGGCGCTCGTGCACACGCACCACCACCGCGTGGTCCTCGAGCCGGAGGGCCTCGGCGCGCGTGACCACCTCCACGCCGTGGCGCTCGGCCGAGGGGAGCTGCACGCGGTTGGTGCCCTGCTTGGCCTGGTTGGGGCACCCCAGGTTGCACAGGCTCGAGCCGCGGCAACCACGCACGTTCACGGGGAACTGCTCCACCTCGTAGCCCGCCTCGCGGCAGCCCTGCACGAACAGGCTGTTGTTGTCGTTGATCTCTTCGGGCGGAAGCAGGTGGACGCCGTTCTGCTCCATGTAGCGGCGCGAGCGCGCGGCGAGGTCGGCATGGTCGAGCCCGGGTACGTCCCAGTCGCGGATCACGCGCTCGGGCGCGATGAGCGAGGTGCCGGTGTAGACCACGGTCGAGCCGCCGTAGACCTGGCCGAGCGCCAGGCTCATGGTGCCCTGGCGGGTCAGGAATCCCCCGGCGTCGCGGTAGAGCGCGGGAGCCATGTCGAGTTCGTCTCCGGTGAACTCGTGGTCGTCCAGCCGGGGACCCTGCTCGACCACGAGCACGCGCGCGCCCGAAGCGATCGAAGGGCCCAGGCGGTAGGCGACGGTGCCGCCCCCGGCGCCCGAGCCGATGATGACGACATCGTAGTCGAGCTCCGCGCCCGTGGGACGCTTCGCCCCGCTCATCGGCCTGCCCCCCGCACGGCGTCCCACCCTTCCGGCCTCGCCCGGTACCCGATCTCGCGCTGGATCGCCGGCTGTGCGTAGTAGCCCATGAAGATCAGCGTGCGCAGCCCCCACAGGCCCCGCCGGAGCAGCAGCCAGCGCGAGCGCTCGATGCGCTCGAGCTCGCGGGTACGCTGCAGGGGATCGAGGTCCACGAAGCGCTCGCGGTGCCGCCAGCGTGCCCGCCAGTCGACGATGCGCACGAACAGGCGAAGCTGACGGTGAATGCGCTCGGGTCGCGAGGCGAGCGCCTCTGCGATGATCTCTTCCAGGCGCTCCCACCCCGCACGGTCGAGCGCCACGGCCTCCGGCACGACCGTCGTCGCGATCGCGCGGAACGTGTCATGCACGGGTTCCAGCGGAAACGTAGCCATGCGGCGGCCTCCCGGCGGGGTTCGACTGCGGGGTGAAGGAGGCTAACGTGTGGCCGGTCCGCGCCCGGTCGCAAGGCGTTAAGTACTGTGACACATTATGTTAGGGCTTTCCGAGTCTTCAGGACGACGCCCCGGCGTCACCGGGCGTCCCGAATCCCCGTGCGTGATGCGATGATCCCGACCCATGCCCGGCCCCGGCCGGCCCGTCGTGCCCCGGTCGCCCTCGCGGCGGTGGCCGCGCTCCTGTTCGCCGAAGGCTGCACCGAGCCCGCCCCGGCCGTCTCGGTCGGCGAGGGGCGCGTGCGCTTCGCGCAGGCCGACGTGCTCGGCCTTTCCGACGCCCGCCGAGCCGAGCTCGGCGACCTCGCCGCGTTCGGACTCGCCGTGGCCGACGGGCGGGTCGACGAGGTGATGGCGCCCCTGCTGGACGCACGGCTCCAGGAGCGCCGCATCGCCTACGCGGCCGCCGAGCGCATGCTCGACGCGGCCGGCGTGGACGACGACCAACTCCGGGCCCGCTACTCGCTGTCGCCCGAATACGAGCTCACGGTGCGACACCTCATCGTGCTCTCCGAGCGCTGGCGGCCCGAAGCGGAGCGCGCCGCGGCCCGTGCCAAGGCCGAGGCGGCGCTGGAGCGGATCCAGGCCGGCGAGCCCTTCGCCGAGGTGGCCGCTCAGGTGAGCGAGGAGCCGGGCGCCGAAGGCCGTCAGGGTCTGCTCGAGCCCGGCCGCGAGGGCGCCTGGGTGAAGGAATTCTGGAACGCCGCGGTGGCGTTGGACGTGGGCCAGATCAGCCCGGTCGTCGAGACCCGGTACGGATTCCACGTGCTCAGGCTCGAGAATCGCGCCGTGGTGCCCTTCGCCGAGGCGCGCGGACGTGTCGCCTACACGACGGCCGGCGAGATGGGCGACGTCGAGGCGCGCGCTGAGGCCTGGGTCGACTCGCTCGCCGCCTCACGCGGGGGCGACCGCGGGGCGGCGCGCACGGCCGCACTCTCGGTGGCCGATTCACTCGGCGTCGTGCTCCCGCCCACCGAGCGGGCCGCGGCCGAGCGCGAGCTGCGAGACCTGGCCGCCCGCTGGGCCGCCGCGTTCGGCTTCGCGGAGGGCATGAGCGCCGAGCAGGTGCGCGAGCGGGCGCTCGCCGCCTTCCGCTCCAGCCGTCAGGGGGCGACGCTCGCGCGCGGCGAGTTGGGCGTGATCGCGGAGTCCCTCCGGCGCCTCTACCCGGTCACGATCGCCCGCTCGGAGGGCGCGGGGTGAGCGAAACCTCCGCCCCACGGCGACCGTAGAACGGTCCATGCGACCCGCGACCCGACGCAAACTGCGCTTCGCGGCGGCCTTTGCCGTCTACTTCACCGCCCTGTGGGCGCTGTGGGACACGCCTCTCGTCTATCCGCTCAAGGTGTTCGTGGTCCTCCTGCACGAGCTGAGCCACGCGGCGGTCGCCGTGGCAACCGGCGGGTCGATCGAGCGCATCGTGCTCGACCCGGCGCAGGGCGGCGCCTGTTACTGCCCGGACGGAAACGCCTTCCTCACGCTGTCGGCCGGCTACCTGGGCAGCCTGGCCTGGGGAGGGGTGCTGCTCACGGCGGCGCAGAGCCGGCGTCTGGACGCACGCTGGGTCACGGCGCTCGTGGGCGCCGCCGTCGTCGTCCTGACCGCCCTCTACGTGCGCAACGCGTTCGGGCTGGCGTTCGGGCTCGCCTTCGGGGGGGCGCTGCTTCTGGCGGCACGCAGACTTCCGGGCCACGTCAACCAGGTGTTGGTCACCGTGCTCGGCCTCACGAG
>RFGQ01000560.1 GCA_003695865.1 Gemmatimonadota bacterium
ACGGTGGAGGGCCACGAGGTGCGCGTGGGCTCGGCGGCCTTCCTGGTCGACGCCGACGACCCCCACGGGCTCGTCGCGCGCGGCGAGGCGCTCGCGGAGGCCGGGCGGACCCCGCTGTTCGTCGCGGTCGACGGTACGGTGGCGGGCGTCGCGGCGGTGGCCGACCGCCTGAAGGCCGACTCGGCCGCGGCGGTGGCCCGCCTCCGCTCGATGGGCATGAGGGTGGTCATGATCACGGGCGACCACCCGCGCACGGCCGCCGCGGTCGCGCGCGAGGCCGGCGTCGACGAGGTCTACGCGCAGGTGCTGCCCGACCAGAAGGCCGAGCGCGTGGCGGCCCTTCAGGCCCAGGGGCGGGTGGTCGCCATGGTGGGCGACGGCGTGAACGACGCCCCCGCGCTCGCCCGCGCCGACGTGGGCTTCGCCATGGGCGGCGGCACGGACGTGGCCATGGAGGCGGGCGACATCACGCTCATGGGGGGTTCGCTCGCGGGCGTGATCAAGGCGTTCGAGCTCTCGGCCGCCACCATCCGCAACATCCGCCAGAACCTGGTGGGCGCCTTCTTCTACAACGTGCTGGGCATCCCCATCGCTGCGGGCGTCCTCTATCCGGTCTCGGGCACGCTGCTCTCACCCGAGATCGCGGGCGCGGCCATGGCCTTCAGCTCGGTCACGGTGGTGACGAACGCCCGTCGCCTGCGCCGCTTCGAGCCCCGGGGGCTTGGAAGCGAACTTCCGGCCACGGACGCGGCGCCCACGCACGCCGCCGGCCCGCCGGGCGTCGCGACCCCGACGGCGTCGTCGTCCGCGGCGGCGGATGGGGAGGCGCCGTGAACCTGCCGACCGACGTGCTCGTGGTGAACGCGCTCGCGCTCGCCGCCATCGCCTGGATCGTCTGGTACTTCTGGCTCTGGCACCGGCGCTGAGGGGGGCGGAGCCCACCCCCGCCGGTGACGGGGCGGCCGCGGCGGTCGGGGGGCGGCGGGCTGCAGCGCTCGCCGCCGCCCCCCCGCCGCAGGCTCAGCCGCCCAGGTAGCGCTCGGGAATCGGCTGCCCCGGCCGCTCCGAATCCCACATGACCGAGAGGATCCAGTAGCGCGTGCCGTCGTGGTAGAGCTGGATCGAGTTGATCCCCCGCGCGAACGCCGTGTCGGGGTCGCCCTGATCGGAGCGGAACGAGGCGTAGGTGCTGAAGGCGTGCGTCACGTTGCCGAACTGCTCGGTCGTGCGCGCCAGCTCCGTCTCGCGGAAGCCGATGCGGGAGAGCGCGTCGCCGCTGCGCTGCACGTACTCGTCGGGCGTCCACACAAGGTAGCCGCGCTGCCCCTGCGGGTTGGTGAACGTGGGGACGAGCCTGCCCTGGGGTGCGAAGAGCGAGCGGAAGCGGTCCCAGTCGCGCGCCTCCCCCACGCCGCCCGAGATCACGTCGTAGAGCGCGTGGATGATCGCGTCGACGCTCTCCACGTCGGCGGGTGCCGCCTCGGGCCAGGCGTCGGTGTCCTGCGCGGCGGCCGGGGCGGCGGCGCAGAGCGCGGCGGCCAGTCCGGCGACCAGCGTCGTCGCGGCGCGTCGTCGGGGTCGTCCAGCGCGTCGCCGCGCGGTCGAAAGGGGGGTGGTCGCGAGCCTTCCGCACGTCCTCGTCATCACAGCCTCCGGTCGAAAGGATGAGGGTTCATTGATCGCGGTTTCGGGCCCGGGTATCGTTGTGCGTCCGAACCCCCGGCACCCCGTCCCAGCGAGTCGCGAACCCCCCGTATGTCGCACACCGACGATACTCCCCTGATGCGGCAATGGCGAGAGGTGAAGGGGCGCCACCCCGACGCCCTCGTGTTCTTCAGGGTCGGGGACTTCTACGAGATGTTCTG
>RFGQ01000561.1 GCA_003695865.1 Gemmatimonadota bacterium
AGCCGCCGCCGAACACGATGCGTTCGGCGTCCTCCCACACCGGGGTCGTGCCGGCGCCGCGAGCCGCCTCGACGGAGCCGTCGATGTTGGCCACGAACAGGGCGCCCGAGCGTTCGAGCACGAACTTGGTGCCGTCGGGCGAGACGGAGGGCCACTCGCCGGCCACGATCGTTCCGCCGCCGGCCTCGACCACCGCTCCGCCCTCGCCCCAGAAGAGCCGGGCGCCGTCCGGGCTGTAGGTCGGCCCGCGGGCGGCGGAGCCACCGCGCACGGTCGCACCGCCGCCGAGCACACGCTCGACCACGGCTCCGCCGTCGACGAAGGCCAGGGTGCCCGAGACCACGTAGACCCACGCGCTCGTCTCGATCCCGTCGGGCGTGGCGACGGTGATCAGCGCGGCTCCGTCGGCGACGGGCGTGACGGCTCCCGTGCGGTCGACCGTCGCGACGTCCGGATCGTCCGAGACCCACCCGAGCGGCGTGTCTTCGGCGATGACACCGCCGCCGGCATCGAGTCGACGGACCGTGAAGGACCCGTTGACGCCGGGGAAGAGCACGAGCCCTTCCTCGGCGAGCTCGAGCCCGACGATGTCGGTGCCCTCCACGTAGGTGACGGGCACGTCGATCGGGCGTGGCGTGCGGACGCGGCCGCCGCCCTCCACGGGCACGGCTTCACCCCGGATGAAGTCGCCGGTCGTGAAGACGGGCTCGTCTCCGGCGAGCAGGGTGATGCGCAACAGCACGCGGCCGGGTGGGATGGGCAGCACGAGGTCGAACTCGTGCTCCTCGGCGCCGGGCGTGACCACGACGACCGTGTCGACCTCGACCGAGGGAGGCTCCGTGCGCACCTCCACGCGGATGCGGTCCACGCGGTCCCAGGCCGCGTCCAGAGCCTCGCGCTGCGCGTCGTCGTCCGAGCCGCTCGCGGCTTCGAGCCGCAGCACCGGGAGCAGCAGCGACGCGGCCGGGGCGTCGGCGGGCGTCGCCAGCGGCGCGTCCGTGCAGGTCGAGAGCAGCAGCGGCGCCAGCAGGGCGAGCAGGGCGCCGCGACGGTGCGGCGTCCAGCGGACGGGAGAGCGGATGGTGGCGGAGCGCGCCGCCCCCGGAGTGGCGGCCGCTCGAGCGCGGATGTGGCGCTGGGACATGGCGCGAAGACCTTCCGGTGCGCGGTGGGGGAGCGATGTTGGGGGCGGGTCGACGCCGACGCGCGTCCACCCGGCCGGGGG
>RFGQ01000562.1 GCA_003695865.1 Gemmatimonadota bacterium
CAGCGGTCCCGTCCGGCCCGCCCGCGCAGGCCGAGGGGAGCGGCCCCGGCCGCTCCCCTCGCTCCGTCGGCGTTCACGGACCCCTCACCCCGCCAGAGGGGAAGCGGGCCTCACGCGCCACCGAGCCCCAGCTCCTCGAGCTTGGCGCCGTACTCCTCGGGCGAGAGGGCCACGTAGCCGGTCGAGGGCACGAGTTCGGGTGCGTGGGTCAGGTAGAACTCGACGAAGGCCGCCACCTCGGGACGCTCGATCGCGCGCCGGCTCACGTAGATGAGCAACGGACGCGAGAGCGGCTTGTAGGTACCGCTCTCGATCGTCTCCTTCGAGGGGGCCACACAACCCTCGCCCCCGTCGACCGCCACCAGCTTCAGCTTGTCGGTGTTCTCCACGTAGTACGCGTAGCCGAAGTAGCCGAGCGCGTAACGGTCGCCCGCGATCCCCTGCACGAGGATGTTGTCGTCCTCCGAGGCCTGATAGTCGCCGCGCGACGCGTCCGTCTCTCCGACGATCTCCTCGGTGAAGTAGTCGAACGTGCCCGAGTCCACGCCGGGCCCGTAGAGCGCGATCTCTTCGTCGGGCCACTCCGGGCGCACGTCGCGCCAGGTGCGCACCTGCGAGCCCGGCTCCCAGATACGCTTGAGGTCCTCGACCGTGAGGCAGTCCACGAAGTCGTTCTGGGGGTTGACCATCACCGACAGGCCGTCCCAGGCAACCGGGACCTCGACGTATTCGACGCCGTTCTCGGCGCAGATCGCGGCCTCGCTGTCCTTGATCGGGCGCGACGCGTCCGAGATGTCGAGTTCGCCCGCGCAGAAGCGCTTGAAGCCGCCGCCGGTGCCCGAGAATCCCACGGTCACACGCACGCCCCGGTTGAGCGCCTGGAACTCCTCGGCCATGGCCTCGCTGACGGGGAAGACGGTGGACGAGCCGTCGATGGCGACCGCGCCGGTCAGATCGGATGTCGGGGCCGCGTCTCCGCCGCAGGCGGCGAGGGCGAACGCCAGCCCCAGGGCCAACGCGCGCGGCATGCTCTCGTTCATGAAACAACCTCCACGGAAGGTGCCTGGAAAACGTCTCCCGACGATACGCAGGCATCAACGTGGATCGGCTACAGACGTGTAACGGGCGTGTAAAGGTGCCTCCGCCCCGGCGGTCAGCCGCGGGCGTCGGCGACCTCGGGCTCGGCGGCGGGCAACGTGAAGCGGATGGTCGTCCCCTGCCCCAGCACCGAGTCGGCCCGGATCGTGCCGCCCATCGAGACGATCAGGTGACGCACGATCGCCAGCCCGAGCCCCGTGCCGCCCTCGGCTCGCGCGCGCGCCTCGTCGACCCTGTAGAACCGCTCGAAGACGCGCGGAAGTGCCGAGGGCGGAATGCCGGCCCCGTCGTCCTCGACCGCGAACTCCACGTCGCCGTGCTCGGGGCGTGGCGTGACGACCACGCGAATCGTTCCCCCCTCGTCCACGAAGCGCAGCGCGTTGTCGAAGAGGTTCGTGAGCACCTGCCGCAGGCCCGAAGGATCGGCGAGCACCTCGGCGTCGCCGTCGACCTCGAAGACCACCCGTCGCACGGACGCGGCCTCGGCGAACGGCTCCCAGGCCGCACGGGCCTGGTCGGCGGCCGCCAGCGGAACCGGCTCCGCCACCCAGCCGCCGGACTCCAGACGGGAGAGGTCGAGCAGGTCGTCGACCAGGTGCTGCAGGCGCACCGCGTTGGTGTGGATCCCCGCGAGGAACTGGCGCCGCAGGTCGGGCGGAGGCTCGTCTTCCAGCAGGGTCTCCGCAAAGCCCCGCATGGCCGTGAGCGGCGTCTTGATCTCGTGCGAGGCGTTGGCGACGAAGTCGCGCCGCACGCGTTCGAGGCGGCGGATCTCGGTGACGTCCACCAGGGTGGCTACGGCGCCCCCGCCCTCCAGAGGGCGGGTCGAGACCATCAGGTGCCGCTCGCCCACCACGAACTCGCGCGTGCCCGCCTGGCCCGTCACGCCCCGCTCGAGAAAGTCCCGCAGATCGGGCTGCCGCACGAGTGCGCCGACAGGCGTGAAGGCGGGGACCTGGTCGGGAAGATCCAGCAGCCGACGCGCCGCCCGGTTGGCCCGCAGCACGCGCGCGTCGTCGGTGAGCGCGACCACGCCCTCGGCGATGCGCTCGACCATGGTGAGGATCTCGGCGCGCTCCCGGTCCCGCTCGGCCAGGTGCGCGGCGAGCTCGTCGCCCAGTCGCGAGACCAGGCCCGCCAGGCGGTCGATCTCGGCCACGCGGGCGGACCGCGCGGGCGGAGGGGGCGGCTCGCCCTCGCCCAGCAGGCGCAGCCGGCGGGCGAGGTCGTCGAGCGCGGCCACCGGGCCCCGCGCGGCGGCCGCCGCGAGCAGCAGGGCCGCGAGCAACCCGGTGAGCCCGCCCCACCACAGCACGGCGCGCACGCGGGAGACCGCCTGGTCGATCGGCTCGGTCGACGCCGCCAGCCGGAGCACGAGCGGCCCCGCGGGTGCCGCCTCGATCCGGCGAGCCGCGTACAGAAGGGGGCGCCCGACGGTGCGGCTCGTGCGGGTGGCGAAGGCCGTCCCGCCCGCGAGCGCGCCGCGCACTTCGGGCCGGTCGGCGTGCGATTCGACCCTCCCCAACGCGGCCGCCGGAACGTCGGAGTCGGCCCGTACGCGTCCGTCGGGGGCGATCAGGGTGGTACGATGCCCGAGAGCCGCGGTCACCATGAGCGCCAGCGAGTCGAGGGGCGCGCCGGCCCGCGCCGCGATCAGGCGTTCGGCGAGCGACAGTTCGCGCTCGAGCGCGGCCCGCGCCTGGGCCTCGAGCGCGCGGCGCACCGTCCTGCCCGCCGGCCCCGCCGCCGCGAGCAGGACCAGCCCGCCGGCGAGCGCGGCGAGCAGCACGGCCGCAC
>RFGQ01000563.1 GCA_003695865.1 Gemmatimonadota bacterium
CCCCTACGATACGTCGGCGAGGGGCGGGGGCAAGGGCGTCGCCCGGCGCCCCGGCGGGCTCCGGCCATCCGCGCCGCGGCGCCGGCCCCGCCGCGAACCCGCGACTCGGGCGGATGCGTAGGCCCGGGGGAACGGATAGCTTTCGCTGCCGGAGCGCCCCGCAACGGACCGGACCGATCCACAGGACGGACTGAAGAACCATGCACGAAGTGCTGCGTCAGCGCCTGATGCGCCGCATCGAGAGCCTTCCCGAGGCTCAGATCTATCAGGTGCTCGACTACATCGAGTTTCTCGAGGCCAAGTACGCGGGCGACATGCAGGCCGAGGCGAGCGGGCTGCAGCGCTTCGCCGAGCGCGTCGAAGACAAGCTGCGCCGCAAGGCGATGAGCCCGGCGACGCTGCGCGAGGCCTTCCAGCTGATCTCGGCCGCCGACAAGGCGCTCTCGAAGGTGTCGAAGGCGGGCAAGCAGATCATGGAAGAGCTCACCGGCGCGGGGGCCGGCGAGGACGGAGGACGCGGCGCGCCCACGGACGACGCGCCTGCGGGACCGGCGGGCGACGCGGGTGAAGAGTCTTCGGGAGAGGCGGGTCCGACGCCCCCCGGCGGAGGTGGTCCGGGGCCCGAACGGGAGCCCTGAAACGGCGCCCCGAACACGGGTTGACATGCTCCTCGGGCGCCGGATAAGATTGCCCATGGAACCAGCAACCACGCCCGTTCGCCGACGCGTCCCGAGGGACACGGCCGGCGAGCGGGCGTCTCGCATATAGGTCCCCAGGGGCCGGAGGACGCATGGCCGATCGCCGTCACGCCGAGATCATCAAGGAAGCCCTCACCTTCGACGACGTGCTGCTCGTGCCGGGGCACTCGAAGGTCCATCCCAAAGACACGTCGGTCCGCTCGGTGCTCACCCGCAGCATCGAACTGAACATCCCCCTCCTCACGGCGGCGATGGATACGGTGACCGAGTCGCAGATGGCCATCGCCATGGCCCGCGAGGGGGGCATGGGCATCATCCACAAGAACATGTCCGTCGAGCGCCAGGCCGAAGAGGTGGACCGCGTGAAGCGCTCGGAGAGCGGGATGATCCTCGATCCGATCACCCTGTCGCCCGAGCACACGCTGCGCGACGCGCACGGCCTCATGGCGCGCTTCTCGATCAGCGGCGTGCCGATCGTCGAGAACGGGGGCCGGCTCGTGGGCATCGTGACGAACCGCGACCTGCAGTTCGAGACCGAGCTGGACCGGCCCATCCGCGACGTGATGACGTCGGAGTCGCTGATCACGGCGCCCGAGGGCACCACGCTGGACGAGGCGGAGCGCGTGCTGCACGAGCACCGCATCGAGAAGCTGCCCGTCGTCGATGCCGAGGGACGCCTGAAGGGGCTGATCACGGTCAAAGACATCTTCAAGCGCCGCCGCCATCCCAACGCCTGCAAGGACGACCACGGACGCCTACGCGTGGGTGCGGCCGTGGGGGCGGGACCGCACGACCTGGAGCGCGCACGGGCGCTGGTCGAGGCCGGCGTCGACGTGCTCGTGATCGACACGGCGCACGGCCACTCCGAGGGCGTGCTGCAGGCCGTGGCGCGCACCAAGGAGGCGCTGCCCGACGTGCAGCTCGTGGCCGGCAACGTGGGCACGTCGGAAGGCGCGCGGGCGCTGGTGGAGCGCGGGGCCGACGCGGTGAAGGTGGGCGTGGGTCCGGGCTCGATCTGCACGACGCGGGTGGTGACGGGCGTGGGGCTGCCCCAGCTCACGGCGGTGATGGACGCGGTGGACGGCGTGAAGGACGAGGTGCCGATCATCGCCGACGGCGGCATCCGCTACTCGGGCGACATCGTGAAGGCGCTGGCGGCCGGCGCGTCGTCGGTGATGATGGGCTCGATGTTCGCGGGCACCGAGGAGTCGCCGGGCGAGAGCTTTCTCATGGAGGGGCGCCGCTTCAAGACGGTGCGCGGCATGGGCTCGCTGGGCGCCATGCAGGAGGGCTCGGCCGACCGCTACTTCCAGGATCCCGAAGAGGACAAGCGCAAGCTGGTGCCCGAGGGCATCGAGGCGCGCGTGCCCTACAAGGGACCCATGGCCGACACGGTCTTCCAACTGGTGGGCGGCATCCGCAGCGGCATGGGCTACTGCGGCGCCGCCACGCTCGACGAGCTGCGGCGCACCGCGAAGTTCATCCGCATCACGCCGGGCGGCCTGCGCGAGTCGCACCCGCACGACGTGACGATCACGCGCGAGGCCCCCAACTACCACCTGTAAGCGCACGCGGGCGGACGGGCTCCGCGAGCGCCCTCCTCCCGCGCGCAGGGCTCGGCCCGCGCCCGCGTGCGCCCACTCGACAACACCAGCACGGAGGCGCTCTTCGATGAACGTGGCCGACGTACGCGCCCGCCTGCTGCTCGGCCCGGGCCCGAGCCCGGTGGACGAGCGCATCCTCAGGGCCATGGCCGCCCCCACGGTGGGCCACCTGGACCCGCAGTTCCTCACGCTCATGGACGAGGTTGCCGAGGGGCTGCGCACGGTCTTCGGCACCGGCAACCGCACGACGTTTCCGCTCTCGGCCACGGGATCTGCGGGCATGGAGGCGGCGCTCGCCAACGTGCTCGAGCCCGGCGACACGGCGATCGTGGGCGTGAACGGCGTCTTCGGAGGGCGCCTGGCCGAGATGGCGCGCCGCATGGGCGCCGAGGTGGTCACCCTCGAGGCCGAGTGGGGCCGCGTCGTCGATCCCGAGGCCGTGATCGAGGCGCACCGGGCGCACCCGGGTGCGCGCCTGGTGGCGCTCGTGCACGCCGAGACGTCGACCGGCGTGTGGCAGCCGCTCGACGAGGTGGGCGCCTATCTGCGCGACACCGAGACGCTGCTGGTGGCCGACACGGTGACCTCGCTCGGCGGCGTGCCGGTCGAGGTGGACCGCGTGGGCATCGACGTGGCCTACGCGGGCACGCAGAAGTGCCTGGGGGTGCCGCCCGGACTGGCGCCGCTCACGTTCTCGGCGCGCGCCATGGAGCGCATCGAGCGGCGGGGCCGCCCGTGCCAGAGCTGGTACGAGGACGTGAGCCTGATCTCCGGCTACCTGGGCGCCGAGCGCCGCTACCACCACACGGCGCCCATCAACATGGTCTACGCGCTTCACGAGGGGCTCCGCATCGTGGCCGAAGAGGGCCTTCAGGCGCGCTTCGCCCGCCACCTCGAGGTGGGGCGGCGGCTGCAGAACGAGCTCGTGGAGCGCGGCTTCACGCTGTTCGCCCAGCAGGGGCACCGCCTGCCGCAGCTCACCTCGGTGCTGTTGCCCGAGGGGCGGGACGAGGCGCCGCTGCGGCGGCGTCTGCTCGAGGAGTTCGACATCGAGGTGGGGGGCGGTCTGGGGCCCGGTAAGGGCAAGCTGTGGCGCATCGGCCTGATGGGCGCGGGCGCGACGCACGAGAGCGTGGACCGCCTGCTCGAGGCCGTCGACCGCGTGCTGGCGTGAGGGAGACCGGGCGGCGCGCGGCGGGGCGCTCCGGGGCCGGCGGCGTCACGGCCGCGGCGGCCGTCGCTGTCGCCGCGGCGCTGGCCGCGGCCTGCGCC
>RFGQ01000564.1 GCA_003695865.1 Gemmatimonadota bacterium
GCCTCGAGCCGCCGGCCGGCGAGGCCTAAGGGCGCGGCGTCATCATCGCGAAGAACTGCGACACCGAGAAGCCCGCCGGGTCGACCTGGTAGTAGGTGCCCTTGCTGAAGTGACCGGTGGTCGGGAAGTAGGGCGGCGGCTCCGACGCGGCGCACTGGTCGTACGAGTAGCGCTTGATGTAGCCGGTCCCGCCCGTGGTCCCCACCGCGCCGCGCGTGCGCTGGATGATGCCGCCCGTCAGGTACAGGCAGCCCCGGCCGTTCGCCTTGCTCTCGCAGGGCTCCTCGCTGGTGCCGCCGCTGCCGTAGTTCTCGACGGTGAAGATGTCGAGCGCGAGCACGACGCCGTGGAAGAACTCGTCCTTCGTGTCGTCGTAGGTGCGCCGCGCGTAGCCCGACGTCGGCCGCACGGGCGCGTTCAGCGTGTTGTCGCTCACCACCACGTCGTCGCCCGCGAACATGCCCAGGATGTCCTGGCAGGTCCCCGCGCCCGGGTTCGTGGCGTACACGACGTCGTCGGCCAGGATGATGTCGTCCGTGGCCGCCAGCGTCACCTTGCCGCGCAGCGTGCCGCTGATCGCGACCTTACCGGTGACGTGGATCACGCCCTTGAAGTTCGGGTTCAGGCGGCGCGAGAGCGGGAACAGGTAGGCCCCGTCGGGCCGCCCCGCGACCAGCGGGCTCACGACGCCCGGGTAAGGAAGCCACTGACCGCGGCCGTCGTTGGCCACGAACCCGTTGTTGATCGAATCCGAGCCACCCAGGTAGCAACGCCGCGTGGGCGAGATGAGCGCCGCCTCCGAATCGGAATTCGACGCGATCTGCGACGCGGGCACGAACACGCCCCCCGTCCACCAGCCGCAGTTGGGCGACTGACGCATCTCTTCCGTCGTGGTCGTCGACCACCCCGAGCCGGTGGTCACGACCGGCACGTTGGCGACCACCCAGTCGGGGTCGGTGGACTGGTAGACGCGGAAGAAGCCCTCGATCGGGTCGGTCGTATCGCCGTCGCCGTTCAGGTCGATCGCGATGAACTCGATGCGCGTCGTCGCGCTCCCCTGGTCCCCGTTCGAGTCGCCCACGAAAGCCGTCATACCCGCGGCGGCCTGCGCCTGCAGCTTGCTCAGCTCGGCCGTGGCCGGCATGGGGATAGCGGGCACGTACTCCTCGTATCCCTGCTTGAAGGTGCCGTAGGTCGGATTCTCGACGTTCTGGGCCGTGCGCACTTCGCCGTAGAACGTGGCGCCCGACGAGTAGATGCGGATCGGAGAATTCGTGTGCAGCGGTCCGAAGATCGCGTCGCCGCCGCCGAACTTGATGTTGCTCGGCTCGAAGTCCGTGAAGTAGGCGAACTTGGCGAAGCTCTCCTGATAGACCTGCGTGCGGCGGATGACCTCGCCGCCCCCGTCGTCCTTCACCTGCGAGATGATGGTGCCGAAGATACCGTACTGGCCCGACGTCAGGCCGGTCGGACCCACGTACGTCCACCGCTTCACGCCCGGGATCGTATTGCCGTCGCCGTCCTTCACCGAGACGCCGTTCTCGAGCGTCACATATCCCGAGTCGGGATAGATCGAGGGCATGCCGTTGATGCGCGCACGAGCCACCTCGATCCCGGCGTCGGCCGCCGCCTCGAGCAGACTCTGCCGCTCGTAGTAGCGGTTCGCGAGCAGGTGGTTCGAGCCGACCATGGCGGCCGCCGTCGCGAGCGCGCCCACGACCAGGACCACCAGCATCGTCAGCGCGAGGGCGAAGCCCTCGTTGCCGAGCGAGCGCGGGGCGCGGATTCCCATTCCATTCATGGTCTCTTTCCTCGTTCTGGCCTGGCCCCGGTCCCGTCAGGGGACCACGACGCTTCTCTCGTCCGACATCTCGGAGAGCGCAGGCGTGCAGTCCTGGGCGGACAGTGCGTACTCGTACTCGATACCCTGCCCGGTCACGATCCCGGCATCGTCGAAGGTGTAGTTCGCCGAGCCGGCGGGGATGCTCTGGTAGGGGTCGCCCCAGTCGGTGCTCGGAGCTTCCCTTCGGTAGATCACGTAGCGAATGACGTCCTGCTCACCCATCGTCTCGTCCGTGGCCGGAAGCCACTGCAGGCGCACCACCTGATCACCGCTCGGCAGCGTCACCAACGCGGCCACCAGGTTGGTCCCCAGGATGGGCTGGTCGCCGCACGACTGCACGACCGTCTGGCCGGCGTTCGGCAGGTGGATGACGCGGCTGATCTCCGCCGTGCGTTCGTTCTCGCCGGTAAGCCCGTTCGTCGACACGAAGGTCACACGCACGGCGCGGATGGAGTCACCCTTGGCCCCGGCGATGCCGGTGTCGGCCGGCGACCCGTGCAGCTTCTCGGCGTGGAACAGCGGGATCTCACTGTCGGGAATGCTGTCGAGCGTGCTCGTGGCGCCCACGAAGGTGCGACGCCGGAAGTAGCGCAGGAACGGCGTGCTTCCCGACTTGAGCAGATTACGCGCAAGTACTTCGGGCTTCTTGTCGTTCACCTGGCGCATGAGGACGTAGTCGTCCGTGCGCGAAGTGGTCGTGTCGGGCTCGAAGTAGAAGATGATCAGCTCCGCGGGCGAATTCTGCCCACCGAACTGCGTGTAGAGCGTATCGGGCCAGTTCACGCCCGCGTTCGGGATCGAGACCTTCTTGCGCGGTGCGGTGACCCACCCCTTGGGCGCGTCGGTGTCGATGTAGACCGCCGACGGGTCGTTCTTGAGGTTCGACGTGTGGTCGGCCGAAAAGGCGATCACGTCCTCGCCCGCGTACACCATGGACGGCTGCCCCTCGGGCACGTTGGTGCCGAAGGTGAGCAGGTCGATCTCCATGGTCTGGTACGCGTAGCGAAGGTTCTGCACGACCATCAGGCGGTCGGCGCCCTTGTTGAACGCGTTGTTCTGCGCCGTCATGAAGCCGAGGGCGCCGGCGGTGACGATGCCGAACACCATCACGACGATCAGCAGCTCGATCAGCGTGAAGCCGGCGCGCGGGTCGGCGGGATTGGAGCGAAGAGCGTTCATCGTACTCACGGGGCTGCGATCACGATCGTGCGGGTGATGGGAGCAGGGAGTCCCGCTCCGCTCACGGTGACCGTGATCTCTTTGTAGTCGATCAGCCGCCCCGACTCACCGGGCGCCTGCGTGTGCTTGATCTTCGTGACCCGCTGGTACCCGGCGGGCAGGCCCGGCAGGTTCGTGTCGGTCCCCGCGTACAGCGTGTCGAGGGCCGCGTAACGCGGATCCATGACGATCTGGCCGATCTGGTCCTCGACGGCCTGCAGCGCCTCGGCCTTGACCTCGGTCGAGCTGGCCGCCTGCAGGACGCGTCCCGCCGACGCGCCGATGCCGAGCACCGTCACCGTCAGGATGAGGATGGCGATCACCATCTCAACCAGCGTGAAACCCTGGCGATTCATCAGCAGCCTTCCTCCCAGGACAGCGTGCGGTACGTGTAGCAGGTCACCCGGCCCGTCGAACGCTCGATCTTGAGCGCCCGCGTGTCTTCGGGGAACGAGCTCCCCTGCGCCGCACGCATCGAGGTGATGTAGATGACGCCCTCCTCGCTCGCGCTTCCGTTTCGATGGAAGCGGAGCGCGGGCAGGCCGCCGATCTTGAGTTCGAACGTGACGTTACCGTCGTCGCTGGTGAGCTTCTTCGCGCCGCCGCGCCCATACGTGACGCCGTCCTCCAGGTCGACGGTCCGCAGCGACTCTCCGCTGTCCGCGACGCCGTTGTTGTTGGCGTCGGTCAGCACGCGGAACTCGCGGTTGGCCTCGTCGAAGATGAGCACCATGTCGTGCTGCTGAAGGATGGCCTGGCTGCGCGATGCGGCGATCGCGCTCGCGACCGTGTGCACGCCGCTGTCGATCCTGAAGCGGTCGAGGTTGATGCGGGGCATCGCAACCGACACCAGAATGCCGACCACGGCGAGAACCAGCAGGATCTCGATCAGGGTGAAGCCGGCGGTGCGCCGCGGATGCTGTGGGCTGTCGATGCTCATCATACGGATCTCCTGACGGGGTCCAGCGCAAGGTCGGTGCCAGGACGGAGGAACGCGCGCCGAAGCTGGAAATGCCTTGAACGGCGCCGATTCCCCGCCGCATGCGCCCATTCGCGACGTGGGCTCGGACCCCGCCCGTGCCACACCTTGGTGCCGTTCATCGGAAAAGTTTTCCCGTCCTGCCGGTGAGCCCGCGAGCGGCGGCGCCGTCGTAACCCCGCGACACCGGGCCCCTCATCCTCCCTTATAGGGCACGCTACCCGCCAGTACAAGGAAAAACCGGGGGACCTCCGGTTCGGGAATCAGCGCCCGGGTTCGCGCACTTTGGCCAGCGCCGCCTCCAGCGCGGCGTGCAGCGTCGCCTCGGTGAGATCATCGAGCCCGCGCCCGACGACAACGAAGCGGAGCGTGCCGTCGCGGTCGTTCCCCGGAGTGCCC
>RFGQ01000565.1 GCA_003695865.1 Gemmatimonadota bacterium
CCCTCGAGCCGCACGGTGGCGGACGGCGCGTCCACGGCTCAGCCCTCCGCGGCGCCGGCGCCGGCGGGACTGCCGCCCCGGGCACGGCCGGCGCCGCCCGACCCGTTGGAGCCCACGGCGGGCAGCGCCGCGCCGCAGCGTCCGCAGAAGCCGAAGTCGGAGGGCAGGCCCTCGGCGCCGCACTCCGGGCACTCGCGGGCCGGCGGGCCCCACACGAACTCGCTCGAGCCGCCCGAGGCGGCCCGCTCGCGCACGTCCATGTAGCGGGGCGGCCGCTTCTGCACGAAGGCCCGCATGCCCTCCCACGGCTCGAAGCTCGCGTAGTGAAGGGCGAGCCACTCGCGCGCGTGGCCGATCGTGTGATGCCAGGCCAGGTCCTTCCAGAAGTTGACCTGCTGGCGCGTGTAGCGGGTGCACTCGGGAAACTGGAGGAGCAGCTTCTCGGCGAGTTCGTCGACCGCGGCGTCCAGCGCCTCGAGGCTGAGGCCGTATCCGTCCTCGCCCCTGCGCGCCTTCTGGATTTGCTCGTCCGTCGCGCCCTCGATCAGCTTCCCCTCGTGGGTGACCGAGGGCACCACACGATTGACCAGTCCCCACTCCAGCGCCTGCCGGGCCGGGATGCGGCCGTTGAAGAGCAACATCTCGCGCGCCCGCCGGTCGCCGATCATGATCGGCAGCCACTGGGTCGCTCCGCCCGCAGCGACGCTGCCCACCCGGGTGCCCACCTGGCCGATGAAGGCGTGCTCGGCCATCACCGCCAGGTCGCACGCCATCTGCGACTCGTTGCCGCCGCCCACGGCCATCCCGTTGAGCCGGGCGATCACGGGCTTGCCCGCGTTGACGATGCTCTCGATGTAGGCCTGGAAGAGGCCCATGTACTTCCAGTAGTCACGCGGACGCCGCGTGTAGAGGGCCTCGTACTCCTTCACGTCTCCGCCGGTGCAGAACGCGTCGGTGCCCGCGCCCGTGAACACGATCACGCCGACGCGGTCGTCGAACGACGCGTCCTCGAACGCGGTGCGCAGTTCGCGGAGCGCGCTCGTGGAGTACGCGTTGTAGGCGTGGGGACGATTGATCGTGATGCGGGCGATCCAGTCGCCCTTCTCGTAGAGGACCTCTTCGAACTCGAAGTCGCTCGCCTCGCGGGGGGTGAACGCGCTCATGATCCTGCACCTGTGGTCGGAGTGGGTACCGGGGGAGCCTCGGCCAGCAGCGTATCGACGTAGGCGTCGGCGGGCTCGGCCAGGAGGTCGTGGAACACGCGGAACAGATGCGCCACGCACTCGCCCGCCCAGTCCCGCGGCAGCAGGGCGCGGGGCAGGTAGGGGTCGCGCAGCGGGAACTCGCGGTATTCGTGTGTCAGCTCGAAACGGGTCACGAAGCTCTCGCGCGGATCGAGGCCGCCCTGCTTCGCCCGGTCGCGGGCTTCGGTGAACGCCGGCGCCCACCGCTGGATGAACGCCTCGTAGTCGGCGTTGATCGCCGGCAGGTCCCAGGCGCGTGCGACGAGCCGTTCGGGCTCGCTGAACGCCGCGCCGGTGGCCTCGAAACACTCGACGTGGTCGACGATGTCGAGCTCTTCCGCCACGCGGACCACCTCGTCGGCCACGTCGTGAGGAGAGATCCACAGGCCGTTGCCGAGCGAACCGAACCCGAGCCAGGCCAGGCGATCGCGCAGCCGGTCGCGCAGGCGCCGATCGCTCTCGGGGATCGAATAGGTGAGCAGGAACCAGCGCCCGTCCCAGGGACGGTCCCAGTCGGGGGCGTAGATGCGCGCCTCGCCCTCTTCGAGCAGGCGACGCCCGCGAGCCGTCAGACGGTAGAAGGCGTTGCGCCCGTGTCGTTCCGCTTCGAACCAACCACGGGCCGACATGCGGCTGAGCGCCGTCCGCGCGGCGCCCTCGCTGAGCCCCAGCGGCTCGAGCAGCCGGATCAGGCTACCGACCCACACGGCGTCCTGCCGGTGGAGCAGGTAGTCCCCGAAGAGCGTGAAGAGAAGGTCGGTCGGTCGCCGGGCGGTCACGAATGTGCTCCTCGCCGTGGAACGCTTCCGGTCGGCACCGACGGGCCGGCGGCCGGTCGGAAGTCGAACCGTGCGCAATGTATTACATCTCTAGCGCGTTCGTGCAAGATGTGTAATACATGACGCACCGGCTGCGATCCCCAACGGCGGTCCGGGACCCGCACGCGGAGGGATGCGACCTTGCGAAGCCCACAGGAGCCCAGCGGCCGCTGGTACGAGGACTTCACGCTCGGCGAGACGTTCGACCTGGGTGCGCGCACCATCGGCGACGACGACATCCGCCGCTTCGCCGAGGTCTCGGGCGATCACAATCCGCTCCACCTCGACGACGCCTACGCGGCGAGCTCACCGCTGGGAGGACGGGTCGCGCACGGAGTGCTGGGGCTCGCGGCCGCCACGGGCCTGCTCAATGCATTCGGGCTCACGCGGGGTACGCTGGTGGCGTTCGCGGGCCTCACCTGGCGCTTCCGCGCGCCCATACGCCCCGACGAAACGGTGCGTGCCACCGCGCGGGTGGCGACGCTGCGCACGACGAGCAAACCGGACCGGGGGCTCGTGGAACTGGACGTGGAGCTGTGCGGAGAGGACGGTGAGATCCGCCAATCCGGGCGGCTCACGTTCCTGGTGCGGCGGCGGAGCGCGGCAGCGCCGTGAGGCTCTCGGGCTGCGACGCACCGCCAGGGGCGGGCGC